>NZ_DDOI01000124.1:9742-13748 GCF_002341575.1 Marinobacter sp. UBA2498
CCCCGTACATGCATGACTAAGCGGTTTCGTTATCTCCGATGGCGCAGGCGTATTTACGCTCATAGCGTTTGTCTGCCCATTTCCCGTAGATGCGCGAGGCCACCTGGAAGATACCTGGCCACAGCAGGGGTTTGAACAGAAAACCAAAGGGCGTGTGGGACCAGGCGCGAACATTTGCGGGCAGACCGATGACCCACTCGCCGGTCCAGGTCATCAGGTGCAGGCGCCTGAGCAGGGCTTCGTGACTTGGCAGGTTGGCGCTGCCTTCACGCTGTTCATGGATGTCTGCAAAGATCAGATTGCCACGCTGGAGTTTGCGCAGGGTGCGGATCTCTTTGGCGCAAAGAGGGCATTGTCCGTCGTAAAACAGGGTGTCATAACGGGGCTCCATCGAGTCCTCCAAGGGTCAGAATCTGTTTCCGGGCGTTCGCCTTGTGGTCTTCCAGCGTTTCCACGATCCCATTGAGCGCGGCTGGCAGTACCTCTGGCGCCGCCTGGCGGAACTGGTCGAGAAGCAAAATCTGAACGTGCAGATCCTGGAACCGGCCATAGAGCTCTTGCCGCTCCTTTAACGTTTTCAGGTTGCGCTTCCAGGTTTTTGCATCCAGTTCCATCAGGTAACGGATTCGTTTGAGTTGCTTGCGCAGCCGATGGATATCTTCATCCGGTGAAGTATGCATCAGCTCGGCAGTGCGTTTATTGAACTCCTTGATACGACGTTCCACGGCCCTTCGGATGTCTTTCGGCCGGAGTGTTGCGGCCAATTTCTGAAACTTTCGCGAATCAATCAGATTGCGCCAGTGTTCCAGGCTGTCCCGGTAGCGCTTGCTTTTCAGTCGCTTTGCCAGCTTTTCATCATGGCTGGCGGCTTCGCGCTCGAACCAGATCTGCAAGGCTGCCCGAATTTCCGCGTCATCTGCGCAAAGTTCCGGCAGGTCCTGAAGAAACACGTGAAGGTCGCGCAGTGGGCCCGTTGCCCTTGCATGGCGCTTCAGGGTTTTAACCCCCTTGGCCAGCGACTTGTCAGCAGTCACGTCCTGAACCGATTCGGCGATAGCACGGCTGCGTCGAATCGCAATCCGGTACTGGTGCAGAAATTCGTCATCCAGGCCAAGGGCGACGCCCCGTTCCAGTTGCCTTAGCCGATCGAGTTGATGGTGAAGGGCCTTGGGAATGTCCCTTGCAGGATCGTCCCCCGCGGTTCTGGCTCTCTTTTTAAGCTTTCGTTCGCAGTGCGCGTAGCTGTAATCCTGTGGCGTTATCAGAGTCACCAGTTTGCCCTTGCCGCGACCAATCTGGCGCCAGTGTTTGATCGAAAGCCGGATGTGAATAACGCTGGCGGTGGGTAGCTGTTCCGGGGGCTGCTTCAGGAGCGACTGGGCCAGTTCCAGTAACGCCGGGTTGTGGCCGACCAGGGTAATCTGTGGGGCGTCTGCCTGCTCTTCAAGCCATGCGAGTAGTCGCCGATAGTCGAAGGTATATAGCGCACTCAGGGTATGGCAGCGCTCGGCTGCGACTGTGTCGGGAAGTATGCCTTGAAGTGTCGCGACGGCCCGCCTGGCGTTGCTGCTGTATATCTCGCCTTCGAACGCGCCGACAGATTTCAGGGCATTTCCCAATGGGGCCAGTTGGCTGACACCCCGCGCATTGAGGGGGCGTTCCCGGTCAGAAAGTGATTCATCGGCCCAACTGGACTTGGCGTGGCGTACCAGAAACAGGTGCTTCATTGGCCTACCTTCGTAGTGATCCTTCAGTCTGATTCCCGCTCAAGACAATCGGGTTACTGCCGTTACTGTACCTAGCTGAAAATAATGGTGGAAGGTTTGTCCGTTGGCAGGCGGCTTGGCGAATCAGTGCGCCTGCTGAAACCTGCCTTAACAAACTGGAACAGATCACTCTGAGTGGTCCGTGGATAATCCTCACCAACGGAAATTCCCTGGAGAGTTCGGAAAGATGAATGTCTTGAGCAAAGTGAAAATACGCACGCGCTTGCTGGTGGCGGTGCTTGTGCCGGTACTCGTCACGGCGGCAACATTGGCGTGGATCACCGCCAGTCAGATTCAGGCCAATGGTGAAGATGAGCTCAAGCGTCTTGAGAACAGCCTCCTCGAAGCACGGAAGGCTGGTTTACAGAACCTCATTGATGCCGCAGAGGCCGTGGTTCTGGAGGCCAAGAATGACCCATCGATGACGGAGGCGGAAGCGAAGGAGGCGGCAGCGGCGCGCCTGCGCTCGATCCGTTTTGATGAGACGAACTACGTGTTCGCCTATACCCGGGATGTATACAACCTGGCCTATGCTCCGGACCCATCCAAAGAAGGACCGACCAAGAATCCGGTTGTCAGGGGGTTGGTGGCCGATCTGTTCGCCGCTGCCCGCGGTGAGGGATTCTATGGCTATGATTGGATGAACCCTGCTTCCGGCAATGAAGAACCCAAGATGTCCTATTCCACCATTATCGCGGACTGGGACTGGATGATCGGTGCAGGTGTCTACATTACCGATATAGACCGGCAGGTCGCTGCTGCTCGCAAGGACATTGAGGCGGGCATGGCGGAGGCCCTGGGCTTTATCCTTTTGGTGACGGTTGTGGTTGTCGTAATCGCTCTGGTGATCGGCGTATTCGTTGGCCGTAGCGTGACCCGGCCGCTGAAGAACGTCAGCAACATGATGCAGGAAATTGCTGATGGTGAGGGCGATCTCCGCCAGCGGTTGCCGGATGAGGGTACCGACGAGCTGGCCGAGCTCGGTCGTCGTTTCAATGCCTTTGTCGTCAAGATCCAGGACACCATGCGAGAAGTCGGCGCCACCACGGATCAGGTGGCGTCCGCGGCGGAAGAGCTCAGCCGGGTCGCGAATGAAACCCGGGCCTCGGTTCAGGAACAGGGCTCCGAGACTGACCAGATTGCCTCTGCGATCAATGAAATGGCCGCGACCATCCAGCAGATTTCCGGCAATGCCAATGAGGTTGAGAGCTCGGCCTCGGACGCCGACCGCATGGCCCGTGAGGGTGGTGAAACCATTAGCAGTGCCCAGGGCGCGGTGAACAAGCTGTCCGAGGAGATCGAGGACACGGCCCGCAGTATCAACGCCCTTGCGGAAAAATCCGATGAGATCCAGCAGGTACTGGATGTCATCCATGCGGTAACTGAACAGACCAACCTGCTGGCTCTCAATGCCGCGATTGAGGCAGCCCGGGCCGGCGAGCATGGTCGTGGGTTCTCGGTGGTTGCTGATGAAGTACGCCAGCTTGCAAAACGCAGCGCCGAGTCCGCTGATCAGATTCGTACCATGATTGACGGCTTTGTGACTGAATCCAAGGCATCGGTGGAGCGGATGAACAAATCACGCAACCGTTCAACGGAAACGGTCGAAAGGATCAATCATGCAACCAGCGCGCTGCGAACCATCGAGACCTCGGTTGGTAAGATTCATGATCAGGTAACCCAGATTGCAACAGCCTCGGAGCAACAAAGCCAGGTTGCCGAAGAGATCAACCAGAACGTCGTGCGGATCGTTGATGCTGCCCAGCGCAGTGATACCGGCGTCACCCAGACCAACGAAGCCAGCCACGAACTGGCGCGCCTGGGTGAGAGCCTTCGGGATCTGGTCGGTCAGTTCAAGGTCTGATACCGATTCATGGTGTTCCGCCGATTGGCGGAACACCATGAGAAAGCTATGATGGTGGCGCGACAGAAATAGCTGTTTTCATACCAACAATAATGGAAGCCAACACAATGATAATCCGGAAAACACTGCTTGCGGCCGTGGCCGCTGCAGCCACTGTGTTCAGCGTGTCCTCGGTGGCCGAGGAAAACTTCACCTTGCGCCTTGCGCAAACCTGGGGGCCCAACTCTCCGGTACTGGGAGAGACTGTTCAGCATATGGCCGACATGGCGGAAACCATGTCGGATGGCCGGCTGCAGATCCGCATTGATCCGTCCAACAAGCACAAGGCGCCGTTCGGGATTTTTGATCTGGTGCGCAACGGCCAGTACGACATGGG
>NZ_DDOI01000124.1:13954-24118 GCF_002341575.1 Marinobacter sp. UBA2498
ATGTACGCCTGGTTCTACCACGGCGAAGGCATGGAACTGATGCAGAAGGTGTATGAGCCCTACGGCATGCTGTCCTTCCCGGGTGGTAATACCGGCAACCAGATGGGTGGCTGGTTCCGCGAGGAAATCAACTCGCTGGAAGACCTGAAGGGCCTGAAGATGCGTACTCCGGGCTTTGCCGGCGAAGTTATGTCCGAGCTGGGGGTTGCCGTGACCAACCTGCCGCCGGGTGAGCTGTATACCGCACTCGAGCGTGGCACCGTGGATGCCGTTGAGTGGGTCGGTCCTGCCCTGGATTTCCAGATGGGTTTCCACCAGATCGCCAAGTACTACTATTCGGGCTGGCAGGAGCCGGGCGCGGAAGTCCAGTTCCTGATCAACAAGGAGACCTGGGAAGAGCTGCCAAAGGATCTTCAGGAGATCCTGCGGGTCGCCATGCGCACCGCCGCCTATGACATGTACATCCAGAGCACCCATCAAAGTGGCGTGGCCTGGGATCGCATGAAGGAAGACTACCCGGATGTGACTCACAAGGTGTTCCCGCCGGAAGTCATTGATGCCCTGCGCAGCACCACCAACCGGCTGCTGGCTGAGGCCGCTGAGGACGATCCGCTGGCGAAAGAAATCATCGAGTCCCAGCGTGACTACCTCAAGCAGGTTCGTCAGTGGACCAACATTTCAGACAAGGCCTACCTGAACAGTGTGGCCGAAGACTGAATCCTGACGATGCGTTCCAGCCTGTAGAAGGCTGGAAAGCGCTGCCAGGCAAAGGGGCATCGGGGCTGAATTACCCCGACGCCCCCTTTTTGTTTGTGTTGGTTTCTGGAAAAATAGGCCGCTCATTCCTTGGGCAGCGCCGATGAAACAGACACTGCTATCCCTGAGCAATCTTTCCAAGCAATTCGGTGGCAAAACGGTGCTCGACGGTCTGGATCTTGAGATCTACGATGGCGAGTTCATTACCCTGTTGGGCCCCTCCGGTTGCGGTAAGACCACCTTGCTGCGGCTGATGGCCGGTTTCGAGCATCCTGACGGGGGCACCATCACCCTGGCGGGAGACGATCTCACCCACACTGCCCCGGAAAACCGTCCGCTCAATACCGTATTCCAGCATTACGCGCTGTTCCCCCATATGTCGGTGTTCGACAACGTGGCCTATGGCCTGAAAATGGAGAAGCGCCCGAAGGACGAGATTCGCCAGCGTGTCGATGAAGCGCTGGCCATGGTCCAGTTGCAGGATTTTGCCCGGCGCAAACCCCATCAGTTGTCCGGCGGACAGCAGCAGAGGGTCGCCATTGCCCGCGCGGTGGTCAAACGCCCACGCCTGCTACTGCTGGATGAACCCCTTTCGGCCCTCGATTACAAACTGCGTCGCACCATGCAGGTGGAGCTGAAGCGACTGCAACGGGAGCTCGGCATCACCTTTGTGTTCGTGACCCACGATCAGGAAGAGGCGCTGTCGATGTCGGATCGCGTTGTGGTGCTCAAGGATGGCGTGGTGCAGCAGCTTGGCACGCCCCGGGAAGTCTACGAGCGACCGGCCAACCTGTTTACCGCCCGGTTTGTCGGGGAGACCAACTTTTTCCCAGGTATGGTTGATTCGGCTCAGGACGGTTCCATTACCGTGGATGTCTTCGGCCTCAAACGAACCCTGCGGCGTCCGGATTTCCCGGTTCGCGAAAGCCAGCGCCTGCACGTTTTGCTTCGGCCGGAAGATATCCGGGTTCTGGAGCCTGACGACGAACACGGTGTCGCCGGCAAGATTGTCGAGCGTAACTACAAGGGCAGTACCCTGGACTCGGTGATTCACCTGGATGATGGCACCGAAGTGCTGGCCAGCGAGTTTTTTGATGAGGACGATCCGGCCTTCGATTACCGCCTGGGCGAACCGGTCAAGGTCAGTTGGGTAGACGGCTGGGAGTGGTTGTTGCCCGGGGAAGCCGACGAAGCGGTATCCGAAGAGGAACTGTCGGCCGATGCATAGCGTTATGCAGCAGCCGTTCAAGACTGCCGTTCTGATTCTGGTCTGGGGCTGGCTCCTGTTCCTGGTACTGGCACCGAACCTGTTGGTGGTCGGTGCCAGTGTCATGACCCGGGACCCGGTCTCGTTCCTGTCTCTGCCCCTGAATCTGGATGCCTATCGCCAGCTGTTTGACCCGCTGTATCTGGAGGTTTTCCTGCACTCCCTGTACATGGCGGCCATGACCACACTGGTGTGCCTGCTGATTGGCTATCCGTTTGCCTGGGCGCTCTCCAAGGTTGGCAAACAGCGTCAGCTGATACTGATCTTCCTGCTGATCGTGCCTTTCTGGACCAACTCCCTGGTGCGCACCTACGCCCTGAAGCTGATTCTGGCCACCAACGGTCTGCTGAACAGCGCCCTGATGTCGATCGGGCTGATCGATGAGCCCCTGCAGTTGCTCTATACCGAGGGCGCCGTGATCATTGGTCTGGTGTATCTGCTGCTGCCGTTCATGATCCTGCCGTTGTATTCGGTATTCGAGGATCTGAAGCAGGAACTGCTGCTGGCTTCCCACGATCTCGGCGCGGGTCGGCTGTCCACCTTTATCCATGTGATTGTCCCGCTTACCCTGCCGGGTGTTCTGGCCGGCGTGATGCTGGTCTTGCTGCCGGCCATGGGGCTTTTCTTTGTTCCGGATATCCTGGGTGGATCGAGAAACCTGCTGGTGGGTAACGTAATCAAGAACCAGTTTCTCGATGCCCGTAACTGGCCCTTCGGGGCTGCCGCCAGCATCGTGCTTACCGTGACCATGGCGTTCCTCATGTTCGCCCATCGCCTGAGTAAGCGGCGAATTGGCGAGGAGGGTGCCTGATGACACGGTGGCTGCCCCGAACCTATCTCACACTGGTCTACATCCTTCTCTATGTGCCCATCGTGGTGCTGGTGGTGTTCTCGTTCAATGAATCCCGAACCGGCTATGCCTGGGGCGGGCTCAGCCTGCGCTGGTACGAGGCGCTTTTCAATAACCGGGCCATGGTCAATGCCATGTGGAATTCGCTCTGGCTGGCGCTGTCTGCCGCCACGGTGTCCACGGTGATAGGTGCCCTGACCGCCCTGGCCCTGCACCGGTACCGGTTCCGGGGCAAAAAGCTGCTGAACGGCATGCTGTTTGTGGTGATGATGTCTCCGGAGATTGTCCTGGCGATCTCCCTGCTGGCCCTGTTCCTTCTGGTAGGCCTGCAGCTGGGTTACGTTTCCCTGCTGCTGGCCCATGTCACCTTCTGTCTACCGTTTGTGGTGATCACGGTGATGGCCCGGTTGAGCGGTTTCGATGAGAGCCTGCCCGAGGCAGCCCGAGATCTGGGCGCTTCTGATTTCACGATGACCCGCACCGTGCTGATCCCGGTGATCATGCCGGCGTTACTGGCAGGCTGGCTGCTAGGGTTTACACTGTCTCTCGATGATGTGGTGGTCAGTACGTTTGTGAGTGGCCCGAGCTATGAAATTCTGCCTCTGCGCATCTACTCCATGGTGCGTGTGGGCCTGAAACCCGAGGTGAATGCCCTGGGCACACTGTTGCTGGTGTTTTCACTGGTTATGCTGATGTTGTCTCAATGGATTCTGGTAAGGAGCAAACGATGAAGAAACTGGCACTGGCCGGCTTGCTGGCAGTGGGATTGACGGGGTGCAGTTCCGAGGAGCCCCAGGTTCTCAACCTCTATAACTGGTCTGAATACATGCCTCAGGAAGTCCTCGACCGTTTTACCGAGGAAACGGGGATTCAGGTGGTCTACACGACCTACGACAGTAACGAGGCCATGTATGCCCGTCTGAAGCTGCTGGATGACAGCGCAGCCTATGACCTGGCGGTGCCGTCTACCTACTACGTCAGCAAGATGCGCCAGGAAGATCTGCTGATGCCGATCGATCGCAGCAAGATCGAAGGGTTTGATAATCTGGATCCCGAGCTGGTGAACCTGGATATCGATCCGGAGAACAAATTCTCCGTGCCCTACCTCTGGGGTACCACAGGGCTGGCCGTGGACACCGCAGACATCGAAGGCGAGCCTGTTACTGCCTGGGGAGACCTGTGGGAAGATCGCTTCGATGGCCGGGTGATGCTCACCAACGACATGCGGGAAGTTTTCCACGTTGGCCTGCGGGTGCTGGGCTATTCCGGCAACAGCACCAATCCGGACGAGATCGAGGCAGCCTATGAAAAGCTTGCCGAGCTGATGCCTTCGGTTCGCACCTTCAACTCCGATGCGCCCCGCATGCCCTACCTGGAAGGCGAGACCGATGTTGGCATGATCTGGAACGGCGAGGCCGTGATGGGCAAGGACACCATGGAGTCGCTCGAATATGTCTATCCGGAAGAGGGTATCATTGCCTGGCTGGACAGCTTCGTTATTCCGAAAAACGCCAAGAATCCGGAAGCGGCCCATCAGTTCATCAGTTTCGTGCTGCAACCTGAAATCTCTGCGCTTATCAGTGAGGAAATCGGTTACGCCACACCAAACCTGGCGGCGCGGGATCTGTTGCCGGACGAGGTTGCGAATAACCGTGCGAGCTATCCGAACGCCACCGATATGATCAATGCCGAGTTCCAGACCGATATCGGCGACGATGCCCTGCAGGTGTATGCCAAGTACTGGGAAATGTTGAAGTCCGGTCGCTAAGGGCGCGGATACCGCATCGCGCTACGGAAAACGGAGGCTTCGGCCTCCGTTTTTTGCATCGGGTTTCACAAAACTGCAATACATGGTCTATAACTTCCTGATAAAAAATGGTTAGCAAACTCTTGAACTTGCCATCAGTAAGGACACGTTATGATCATGCCCTCTCGCTCGACACGGAACCGTGCTTTTTTGCTGTCTGCAGCCCTGGCCTCTTCCAGCTTCTCTGCCAACACCCTGGCTGAAGAGCTGCGCCTGATTACCTGGGGTGGCTATGCCCCCGACGATGTGGTCGCCCAGTTTGAGGAGGAGACCGGCATCGATGTGAAGGTAACCCTCTCCAATAACGAGGACATGATCTCCAAGCTCCGAGCCACTGGCGGAGCGGGTTTTGATCTTGCCCAGCCTAGCCAGGACCGCATTGTTGGCGTGCAGCGCCAGTTCAACATCTATAAGCCTATTGATTTCAGCCGCGTTAACACCGATCAGTTGCAGCCGTCCATGGTCAAGGCGACCCAGGACTCCACTGAACTGGATGGCAAGTTTTATGGGGTGCCTTCGGTGTGGGGAACCAGTGGTCTGATCGTCCACAGTTCGGTGGCCGATACCGTGACTGATTATATCGACCTCTGTGATACCGCTGTTGAAGGCCAGGTCAGCTACCGACTCAAGCGGCCGACCCTGATCGGTTTTGCCTTTGCCATGGGGATGGACCCGTTTGCGGCCTATGACAATCGCGACGAGTACGAGACCATCATGACAAAGGTTGAGGACAAGCTGATTGACTGCAAGAGCAATGTGAAAACCTACTGGACCGGCGGCGATCAACTGCTGGCCCTGCTGCGCACCGGTGAAGTCAAAGCGGCCATGGCCTGGGATGCCGGCGGCTGGAAGCTCAACGCCGAAAACCCGGACATCCGGTTTGTGGCTCCCGAATCCGGTGCCCTGGGCTGGATTGATACCTTTGCGATTCCACGTCGCAGCGAGAACGAAGAAGCCGCCTACAAGTGGATCAATTTTGTGATGCAGCCGGAGATTGCGGCCCGTATCACCAATGCATCGGGCAACTTCACCGCCTCGAAAGGTGCCGATGAGTTTGTCAAAGCCGATCTCCGGGACGCTTACCGCGAAAGCTTTAATGACGCCGCCATCAACAATATCAAGTGGTATCCGCCGGTTCCGCCGGGGCTGGAAACCATGGAAGGTCAGGTGCTGGATCGCGTCCAGGCCGCGAACTGATTCTCATGGGAATGGATTCGGACCTGTTCTGTGAGGGACTGGTCCGCCGGTTCGGCAGCAATGCCGCGGTGGATCATGTGTCCCTGGACGTGCCTGCGGGCACGTTTTTCTCGATTCTGGGACCCTCCGGTTGCGGCAAGACCACGTTGTTGCGACTCCTCGCCGGGTTCGATAAACCCGATCAGGGAGACATCCACATCCGTGGCCAGCGTATGAACGATGTGCCCCCCAATCGTCGACCGGTGAACATGGTGTTCCAGCATCTGGCCCTGTTTCCCACCATGACGGTCGGTGACAACATCGCCTATGGGCTGAAGCGCCGGAAAATGCCTCTGGCAGAGCGGCGAAAGCGCATTGCCCGGGTGCTGGAGCAGGTCGGCCTGCCAGATCTTGAGCACCGCAACCCCCAGGAGCTTTCCGGCGGACAGCGACAGCGGGTGGCCCTGGCGCGCTGCCTGGTACTGGAGCCCACGCTCCTGCTGCTGGACGAACCCCTCGGCGCGCTCGACCTGAAACTCCGTGAGCAGATGAAGGTGGAGCTTAAACACCTCCAGAAACAGTTCGGAACCACCTTCGTGTACATCACCCACGACCAGTCGGAAGCCATGGTGATGTCGGACCAGGTAGCCGTCATGCGGGACGGTCGGTTCGATCAGGTAGCGCCACCGGAGGAGCTTTATCGGGAGCCGGCGACACCGTTCGTAGCCGGGTTCGTCGGCGATAATAACCGTCTGTCGGGAGAGCTTGTCTCGGTTCGCGACAACCTGGCCGAACTCCGTCTGGATGATGGTGTACTGGTTCAGGGCAGAGTGGCATCGGACGACCTTCAGGCTGGCCACCGGGCTGAACTGTATATCCGGCCTGAATCTCTGGTTCTCTCCGGGGATGCGCTCAGTTCCGGATTCTCGTCGATGCAGGCGAAAGTGCGAACCACACTGTTCGATGGCGCCAACAGTCGGGTCGAGGCTGAGACCTGCGGGCAACCGGTTTATGCCCGCCTGCCTCAGGATGGCTCGGCACCAAGACTGTCTGTCGATAGTTCCATCCGGCTGGCCTGGAACCCATCATTGGCAAGGGTCT
This sequence comes from Marinobacter sp. UBA2498, assembly GCF_002341575.1. NCBI lineage: Bacteria > Pseudomonadati > Pseudomonadota > Gammaproteobacteria > Pseudomonadales > Marinobacteraceae > Marinobacter > Marinobacter sp. UBA2498. Next base: position 20,912 of record NZ_DDOI01000124.1, read on the forward strand.
TCGGAGCCGACAGCCTGTGAGGTCCTCAGTCAGTCGCCTATCGCTCTGGTTATTGCTTACCCCGTTCCTGCTCTGGATTGTTTTACTGGTGCTGCTGCCCCACCTGCAGATGCTACGGGTATCTTTCCTGGTCCGGGAAAGCTGGGACACCCTTGCCTGGGGTTTTGAGCAGTATCAGAACTTCTTTACCGAATCCTATTACTGGCGGACCTTTGTACGCACCGGGGTGATGTCGCTGTTCACGACCTTTCTGACGCTGATCATCGCTTTCCCCATTGCCTGGTATATTGCACGACTAGCCCGGGGCCGCTCCAAGGGCTTCCTGTTTCTGGCCTGCCTGATCCCGTTCTGGGCGAGTGAGTTGGTACGTACTTACGGTTGGATGATTCTGCTGCGCGAAAGTGGGCTGTTCAGTTCCTGGCTTCAGGCGCTGGGCTGGGCGGATGGCCCGGTGGAGATGCTCTACAACGATGTGGCGGTCATCATCGGGCTTGTCTACAACGGCCTTCTGTTCATGGTTGTCCCATTGGTGACAACCCTTGATGGCATGGATGAAAACCTGGTGGAAGCCGGTTACGACCTGGGTGGCGGTCACGGCACTGTGTTGCGCGAAATCGTTGTGCCCTGGGCCATGCCCGGTATCGTTTCCGGCTGCATCGTGGTGTTCATGCTCACTCTTGGCAGCTATCTGACGCCGGTGCTCATGGGCGGGAAGGACAGTGCCTGGTTTACCGAGCAGATCTTCACCCAGTTCATTACCCGTTTTAACTGGGAGCAGGGCGCGGCACTCGGTGTTCTGCTGCTGGTACTGTCGTCGGTCATCGTCTGGCTCGGGCTGAAAATCTCTGGTCAGTCGTTGCGCAAGGTGATGGGGTGAAGGTGAGGGTGAAGCCATGATCCGTTCCGTACCCCGGTCCCGTCTGTTCGACAGCCTCTATCTGGCCTACCTGGTGGCATTTTTCGTTTACCTGGCCTTGCCGCTGCTGGTCACGGCCGTGTTTGCTTTCAACGACGCGCCTTTCCCGTCACTGCCATGGAAAGGCTTCACCCTGGACTGGTATTTCGCAGATGGCAGTGAGGGCCGTACCGGACTATTCCACGACGATGGGCTGCTTACGGCGCTCTGGGTCAGTGCCAAAATTGCTTTCTGGGTGACTCTGGTGAGCGTTGCCCTGGGGTGTGTTAATGCCGTGTTGTTTGAACGGGTGCAGTTCCGGGGCAAGGAATTCCTGTACCTGCTCATGCTGCTGCCATTGGTGATTCCCGGTGTCATTCTGGGGGTGTCCATACTGGTGTTCTACAGCGGCATGGCCAATGATATGTCGGCAGCCTGGGGAATCGAGCTGGATCTGTTCCGGCCCGGAATGACTCTGGTGGTGATGGGGCAGGTGACCTTCATCGCGACTCTGAGCACTCTGGTGATCGCGGCCCGCCTGCGCAAGTTTGATCCCCAGCTGGAAGAAGCCGCCCTGAACCTGGGCGCCACGCCCCTGCTGGCATGGTTTACCGTGACCCTGCCCTGGCTATTGCCGTCTATTTTCGGGGCCGCCGCCATGGCTTTCCTGATGTCATTTGAAAACTTCAATACCACCGTTATGCTGACAGGTAGTGATACACCGCTGACGGTGGCACTGTTCAATCGCCTCCGGGAAGGGTCGACGCCTGTGCTCAATGCGGTGGCACTGTTGCTGATGGTGGGCTCTGCGCTACTGGCGTTGCTGGTGATGGGCCGCTCCTCACGTTAACGGTGTTCGCCGCAATCACGGGATGCGCGACCGGATTGAACTGGCAGTCGCCGGGAGGTCTCATGAAGTTTATTTTCGAAGTGCATATCCGGGAAGGCCATACTGCCGAGGAATACGCGGATGCCTGGGTGAGAGCGAGCGAAATTATACAGCAGGCGCCCGGGGCCCGGGGTACTGAACTGCACCGCAAGATTGGCGACCCCAACACCCTGATTGCCATCGCCTCCTGGGAGAGCAAGGAACAGCGGGATGCCATGGAAGGGCAGCATAACCCTGAGGTGGCCGCTATCATTCGCAGTGCTGCGCCGTTTGTGGATATCAAACTGATTGGAGAGTTTGAGGACCCGGAATGGGTGGTGCAGCCGCAATGACATCAGCCCTCTGGATTTCGCAGGGACTGGGCTATAATCTGGTCTGATCGTTACAGAACGCAGGTTTGCCTTCCTGATGCCATCGATTAGCCTGCTACGCCTGATTACCGCGCTGCTCCTGGCCCTCTTGATGCCCGCTTTGGCCCATGCAGCATCGCAGCCGGTAACCCAGGGTTGGGAATACCGCTGGGGTGACTCACCTTTCACCGAAGACGGTATTCCAGAGTGGGTGTTGCAGGATGCACCTGGAAAATGGCAAAGCATTGGTTTCCCCTCCAATCCCCCCGGCCGTGAAGGACGTGAAAACGTCTGGTTCCGGGTAACCCTGCCAACCGGCGAGTGGCAGGAGCCTGTCCTCTACATCTTCAGTGTGGATCTGATCGTTCAGGTCTGGGTCAAGGGTGAAAAAATCTACCAATATGGGGAGTTTGATGCTCAGGGTAGGGGTCGGTTTGAGGGCTGGCCCTGGCATGAAATCGTTCTTCCCGAGAACTATGAAGGCAAGCCGGTGTATTTCCGGATCTTCTCCAACTACACGGATATCGGTCTGTGGGGTGAAGTCTCCATCATGGACCACCCGGATCTGGTGTTGTACATCCTCAAGAATTCCCTGGAAGCCCTGGTGATTGCAGGCTTCGCTACCCTGATTGCGCTGCTGGCGATCATTTTTGCGTTACTCCAGACGGAAAAGAAGACGTTTGCCAGTATTTCACTGTTCACCCTCGCTTCGGCTCTGATGCTGGTATCAGAAAGCCAGGCCAGTCTGCTGATTGCCTATCAGCCGTTGATGTGGGATTACCTGGCCGCCGGTTCCTACTACATGCTGCCGGTAGCGCTGGCGCTTCTGCTCGAACAATGGCTGACAAATCATCGCCCCTGGTTAATCAACCTGATCTGGAAGGTTCATCTGGTGTATCTCGTCGGTGCATTGCTCGGCGCGCTTGCTGGCGTGTTTGATCTGTCCTCGACATTCCCGCCATTCGATGCCCTGTTCCTTGTTTCTCTGGTTATCATTTTTGCCGTGGTGCTGCGTCGTATCCGTCGGATGTTGCGGGAACAACAGATATTGCTACTGGCCTTTGGCATTTTCT
>NZ_DDOI01000124.1:24185-46201 GCF_002341575.1 Marinobacter sp. UBA2498
ACTGGCCTTTGGCATTTTCTGTGGCTTGCTGATTGTAGATATGGCAGTTGCCCACGGGGTACTGCCCTGGGGACGGGTGCCGGTTAGCTGGGGTATGCTCCTGTTCTCACTGGCCGTGGTGGTTATCTCTCTGTGGCACTATGCGGGAACCCAGGAAGCGCTGAAGCGGTTGAACGTGTCTCTGGAGGAAAAGGTGGCTGAACGTACCGCCAAAGCAGAGGCACTGGCCCGGCGTGAGCAGGCACGGGTCCGGATGCTGACCTTCGAAAACGAGAAAAACAGGATTCTGGGCGACGTTCTTACCGAACTCCAGGACTGTCTGGGCCTGAAGCAGGCGTTCGGTCTGCTTGTACGGGCGCTCCCGGATATCTGCAGCCCACTGAAAGGCGCCTTCTATCAAAGGGGGTCAAGCGACCGGTACGATCGCGTCGCTGTCTGGGGATTCAGCCGCCCGGTCCCTCTGCCGGTGTTGCTGGACGCCCGCAAAGGTCTGCCGGAACCCTCCAGGCTGCCGCAACTGAGACAGTGGCATGGCGCCGAAGGGGTGGATAGAGAAGTCGAGAGTGCCACGCTTTGCTTCTGGGTGAATGTGGAGTCAGCTAGCGCGGGTAACGTCACTGAAGGCATTCTGCTGCTGGAGGGGGATGGCGTTTTCGATAACGCAGAGAGCGAGTATGGTTCGGCCCGTCTTTTAGCGGCACTGGATCAGGCCATTCAGAGAATCAGTATTACTCTCTCCAGCATTGCTCTTCGGGAAGAGTTGCAGAAGTTTTCGTACGAGGATGGACTAACCGGGCTTAAAAACCGCCGCTACTTTGATCAGCTTTTCGAGCATGAGAGCGCTGTTGCACAGCGCAACGATCTTCCGCTGTCGCTGTTGATCATCGATATCGATCACTTCAAGAAGTTCAACGATACTTACGGTCATGAAGCTGGAGATAATGCCCTGAAAATAGTTGCGGGTATTCTCCAGAAACAGTTCCGTGAGAGTGATCTTGTTTGCCGCTATGGCGGTGAAGAGTTCGTGGTGGTGATGCCGGGAGCCACATCAGAAGCGGCAATGGATAAGGCAAGCCAGCTCAGTAGCGCAGTGAGGGACGTGGCGATCATTCATCGGGAGAAAGATCTTGGCGCACTGACAGTCTCGGTGGGCGTTGCCAGTTGGCCGGAAAGTGGCGAGAAACCGTTGCAGATTCTGACCCTGGCCGACAGGGCGCTCTATCGCGCCAAGGAAGCCGGCCGTAATAGGATTGAGATTTTTGGTTAGACGGTTAAACCACCAGAACCGGGCATTTGGCGTGAGATGCAACCCGGTGTGAAACACTGCCCAGAAACAGGCCATCTTTGTCACTGTGCGTACCCTTGGTGCCGATGACGATCAGGTCCGCACCTTTTTCTTTGGCAAACTCTACAATGACTTTTGAGGGTTTACCGGCTTTGACGAAGCCGCGGACATTTTTGCCGCCGCGTTCCGCCGCCAGTTGTTTCGCGTGATTGACCACATCCTTGGCATATTCCGAAAGCACTTTATCCGGGATGTCCATTTCAGCCGGTCGTCCGATCGACAGAGATGCCTCAAACAGGCTGTGATGCTTGTACACACACAGCAGGTAGATCTCCGCATCAGTCAGTTCTTGTAGCTCAATAGCCTTGCTCAAGGCCTCGAACGAGGTCATCGAGCCGTCTACCGCCACCAGAATCCGTTTGAACATGTCGTACTCCTTTGTATTCACTCTTCAGGATGATCAGATCACCTGAAGGCCAGGTCGCGCAGGAACAACGCAATTTGCGGGAACGCAATCAGTAACCCGGCAGCGGATATCAGCATGATTACGAATGGCGGCGTGCCGCGAATAACCTCGAGATAAGGGCGCTTGAATATCGCTATGGCGGTGAAAATATCACAGCCGAACGGTGGCGTTGCCGAGCCGATGGCTACCTGAAGGGTAATCAGCACGCCCACCAGAACCGGGTCGATGCCAGAAGCTTCGATAGCCGGTGCAAAGATCGGCGTCAGCACCAGAATCACCACGATCGGGTCAACGAACATGCAGGCAATAAAGAAAGCGATACAGATGGTAATCAGCACGCCAACGGGGCCCATATCGCTAATTCCGACTGCGTCCAGAATGGCCTGGGGAATCTGGGCAAAGGAAATGATCCAGGAGAAGCCGGTGCCCACGGCTACAAGAATAAAGACGACAGCAGTGATCAGGCCGGTGGACTTTGCAATACGATAGATGTCAGCAAGCTTGAGTGAGCGGAACACTACGAATTCCAGCAGGAAGGCGTAGAGCACGCAAACGGCCGCCGCTTCTGTCGGGCTGAAGATACCCCCGTAGATCCCGCCGACGATAATAACTGGGAAAAACAGCGGCCATAGAGCCTCGCGCATGGATATGACCCGCTGGCGCCAGGTGGACTTCTCCTCGGTCGGGAGGTTGTTGACGCGAGCATAAATCAGGCAGTAGATGGAAAACATGACCAGAATCATCAAGCCTGGCCCGATACCGGCAATGAACAGCTCGGCAATGGACGTCTCGGAGATAACCCCGTAGATGATGAAGCCAATACTCGGGGGTATCAAAAAGGCAATGTCACTGGAATTGATGATCAGTGCCAGCGAAAACGAGTCTGAATAGCCCGCTTTGAGCAATTTGGGCCGCAGAGGCGAACCAACGGCTACCACCGTAGCCTGGGTCGATCCGGACACGGCACCAAAAAGCGTGCAGGACGTGGCGGTGCTGATGGCAAGGCCGCCTTTTACGTGGCCGATGAACGCCATGACCATGTTGATCAGCCGGTCAGCGGATTGACCGCGGGTCATGATGTCCGCTGCCAGAATGAACATTGGGACCGCAATCAGCGAGGCGGGCCGGATACCGCCCATCATCTGCTGGACGAAGGTGCCCATCTGGCCGAAGCCATCAAACATCATTACAAAACCGACCACCGCACCTGTGATCAGCGGTACCATCATCGGGAAGCCCAGCAGCAGCAACCCGATCATGATCAACATCATTATAGTTGCCATGATTTCCTATCCTTCCTTAACGTCAGCTGCAGGGTTCATACTTCCGATTCTGTGTCCGCGTAGCCGTCGACAACCCCAGTGGAAAGATAAACATCTTTGCTGGTGAAGTTCTTTATGGCCGTCAGGAGGTACTGAATACCTGTAATGGCAAAACCGATCGGGACCCAGATGTAAATCCACCAGATCTCAAAGCCCAGGGCGGGCAGAATTCGCCCACGACTGTAAAGGGTTTCGATGTATCCGAACGAGTGGTAGCAAAGAAAGAACATCACAAGAGACGTGAACAGGGCGATGATGATCATCAAAACCTTGCGGCCCTTGACTGGCAGTGCGTCGTAGATTGCGGACATCCGGATGTGCCTGCCGTGACGGGCTGCATAACCGATGCCTGCAAAGGTAATGAGTATAATCAGGATCCGGTTGATTTCACCTGAGAAAAAGAGGCCTTCACCGAATACATACCGCGCAATGACGTTCACACAGGTATTGATTGCCATCAGGATGACGCCAGCGGCCAGCATGAACGCCTCGACCTTGGCAATGATTTCATCAATCGTCCCCAGAAAACCGGGCAGGCCGGACTCGTAGGTGCCGGTGTCGTCTTCAAGATCCGGGGAATTCTCGGACATGGGGTCTGCTCCAGAGCATGTCGCTCCCTGCCGGTAGGGAATCCCCGGCGGGGCGGGGTTAGCAAAGCTGCCCGCCGGCCGGAGCCGGCGGGAGTGGTTCCACTAGTCTTAGTTGTTCTGAACTGCTTCCAGGTCTGCTTTGAACTGGTTCAGCAGTTCTTTGCCACTGTCGCCAGTCATTTCGATGAACTTCTCTTCCACCTGGGGCGCACGGGCCTTGAAGGCTTCGATCTGTTCGTCGTTCAGACGGGTGACGGTGACTTCATCGCTGGCTTTCTGGATCTTGGCCAGGGCTTCGTCTGCCAGACCGTCGATGTGCACAATGATTTCTTCAAAGGCAAAGTCTGCAGCGTCCTGAACCAGTTTCTTGTCGGCGTCAGACAGGCCATTATAGAAATCCTGGTTGGCCATCATGGCAGTGGTGAACCAGCCGTGCTTGGTGAAGACCAGGTTCGGGGACACTTCATAAAGACCGCCGGACTCGATCCAGAAGATCGGGTTTTCCTGCCCCTGGATCATGTTGGTCTGCAGCGCACCATAGACTTCACCCCAGGGCAGCGGGGTCGGTGTCGCGCCGAAGGCAGAATAGGTTTCTGACAGAAGCGGGTTGGTCATGACCCGGATCTTCTTGTTGTTGAAGTCCTCGGGCTGGGTGACCGGCTCATCAACCGTTACAACCATTTCCCCTTCCGGATACATCTTGAGAAGCTCCAGACCCTTCTCTGCGTAAAGCTCCGGGAAGTCTTCATTGATGGCTTTACTGGTGCGAAAGAATTCGATCACCGTATCCATGTCGGTCGGCATCAGGTAAGGAATAAAGAAGATCTGCGCTTCCGGAATCAGGGAGCCTGTAAAGCCGGGCGACTGGTTAACAAAGTTCAGGATGCCTGCCTGGGTCTGCTCCATGATGTCGTCAGACTCACCCAGCTCGCCGAAACGGTATACCTGCAGGGTGTGGTCAGAGTTATCCTCAATGTATTCCTTGAACTTGTATGCGAATACGTCCTGAACGTCGCCTTCGTACTCTTCGTGCGCATAGCGCCAGTTAGCGGCGTTTACCGAGTTCGCCATGGTCATCGCAGCGAATGCGAACGCTGAAATTCCGGCCAGTTTCTTGAACTTACTCATGCTGCTCATCGGGTTTTCTCCGTTCGTTTTTTTGCTGAAATTTATTGTTACATTAATAAAGACTGGCAAAACAAAGTGGTTTTCGCAAGAAAATGGCCAAAACAATCGTTTCAGCAGAGATGGTTTTGACCGTTTCGCAAGTTCATGAAATCACGGTCGATTCATATCTGAAAGGCAGGTTTGAAGGAATTCGCGGAACTCACTGACGACCCGATCAAGACTGTTTTCCAGTCGGTGCCCATCCGGCAGGACAAGAATCGGAAGGCCCTGATCACGGGCCAGATCAAGCACCGGCGCTACCGGTACCACGTCGTCATCCCAACCATGAATGATCTGACGGTGGTCCGCCTGGATCAGCGGGCTGGATTGGGGATACCGGGCCATCGCCAGGGCTGGCGCCAGCATGAAGCATCCCAGAACAGGCGTTTCCGAGGATGTCTGTGCGCAGACCCAGCCCCCCATGCTCGAACCGGCAAGGATGGTGTTTTCCGGCTTGGCATTGCATTCAGCCATTGCCTCGCGCATCTGGGCCAGCCGTGTCGCTGGATCCCGGGTGCTGCTGTGATCAATCGCGTGGGCCTGAATGCCCGGAAATGTTTCCGCCTCGGCTTTCATGGCCTGGATCTTGGTGCTGCCGGGTCCGCTCTCCAGGCCGTGGGAAAGGAAGACGTGGATCGGGGTGTCTGTCATGATGAATGTTGCTCCGGTGCTGAACGCTTTAATCACCTGAATGATGAGCAGCAGGGCCTGCTCTGTCCACCTTGCTGGCTGAGCCATCGGTCCGGTTGCGGCGTATCAGAGAAACCTAGTTGAACAGGGAATCCGGATCCATGAAACAGGTAAAACGAGGTCTGATAATCACCGCTTTGATTTTCGGTCTATCAGGAACGCAGGTAGCCATGGCGGACAGTTGTCCGGCGTTTCTCGATCATGAACAACGCAAGCTTCACTCAACAGACACGGTAAACCTCTGTGATCTCGCGGCTGGCAAACCCATGCTGGTGGTCAACACCGCCAGCCGTTGCGGATACACAGGGCAGTTCGAGGGGCTCGAGGCCCTGCACAAACAGTATTCGGAGAAAGGGCTGATTGTGGTCGGCTTCGCCAGCGACGATTTCCGGCAGGAGGCAGATTCCGAAGCCGAGGCGGCCACCGTTTGCTTCAAGAACTTCGGAGTGACCTTCACCATGATCGCACCGGGAGCGGTGACCGGAGCCGAGGCCAACCCGGTGTTCCGGGCCATCAACGAGCAGAGCCAACCCCCGCGCTGGAACTTCACCAAGTATGTGATTGATCGTTCCGGCACGGTCGTCGACTCCTTTCCGAGCCGGGTGCGCCCACAGGATCCGGAGCTGATTGACGCGGTGGAATCCGTGCTTTAGGACAATGCCAGCCCGGCATTTCTGGTTTGGGCCAGGATGTCGAGCGCATGCCGGCGCGTCTCTGGGTCGTAGATATCCACCGTGAACATCAGTTCCTCGACCTCAATGTCCGAGAGAATGTGTCGCAGCTGTCTCCCGATGGTTTCGGCATCGCCAAGCAGTTGCAGACCCAGAAAATCCTTCACACTGGCTTTCTCGCCCGCGTTCCAGAGCCCGTCCATGCTGTTTACAGGCGGTTTCATCCACAGCGGTTGTCCGCGGAAGAGGGCGAGAATGCGCTGATAGCTGGTGGTAGCCAGAAACTCTGCCTCCTGAACGGAATCGGCCGGAACGGCTGGCAGGGCAAGCATGGCATAGGGCTGTTCAAGCGTTTCCGAGGGCTGGAAGTTGTCGCGGTAGACTCTGAGCGCTTCCCTGTAGAGCCGGGGTGCGAAATGTCCGGCGAAGGCATAGGGCAGACCGCGCATGGCGGCCAGCTGGGCGCTGTAAAGGCTTGATCCCAGCAGCCAGAGCGGCACATTGGTGCCCGCGCCGGGAATGGCCCTCACGGGCTGCCCTGGCTGCAGGGGGCCAAGCAGGGACTGAAGCCGGGCGACATCCTCAGGAAACTGTTCAGCACCCAGGCCGTCGCGCCTCAGGGCCCGCGCGGTCACCGGGTCAGTGCCCGGCGCGCGGCCCAGTCCAAGGTCAATCCGCCCCGGGTACAGACTCTCGAGTGTTCCGAATTGCTCGGCAATGACCAGTGGCGGGTGGTTGGGCAGCATGACACCACCGGAACCGACCCGAATAGACTTCGTTTTGCCTGCGATGTGTCCGATCAGGACAGACGTCGCGGAGCTGCTGATGCCTTCCATGTTGTGATGCTCGGCCAGCCAGAAGCGCTTGAAACCGAGTTTCTCGGCCCGTTGGGCATAGGCCACGCTGTTGGCAAGCGTGGTGCCTACCGAGTCGCCTTCGCGGACGGAGGCCAGTTCGAGCAGCGAGTAATCAGGACAGTCAGGCATGGAGCTCCCGCAGTAAAAGTGGAATTCGAGAGATAGAAAACATGGTGTCTGCCGGCGCCTGTTTCAAGATAAGCCGCGAACGGTGCTACAGATCGATCACAATCGGCGGGTTCAGCGGTTTGAAACTGCCGTTACAGGTGCTGGCGTTTACGCACAGGCAATCGCCAATCTGTTCTTCGCCGTGGCCTTCGTGAATATGGCCAAAGATATGGAGTTTCAGGGACAGTCTGGCGATTCGCTCGGCCAGGGCCTCACAGCCAGGGCGCACGATGCCAGAGGGAGACTCGATTCGGTCGAGAATACCCGCGGGAGGCCCGTGGGTGATAAGGACATCGGTGTCTCCGGGGATGCGGGCCCAGCGCTCGGCAATGGCATCGCCCCGTTCCAGATTGAATGCCCAGTTGAAGAACACTGGCGTCCATGGGCTGCCCCAGAACTTCAGGCCGGCAAGCTCCAACGGGCTGTCCTGCAAATAATGAGCGTTACGCACCAGTTCCCGGGCCTCTGCCGGTTCGTCCTGGAAACACCAGTCGTGGTTTCCGGCAATCAGTATCTTGTTGGTATGGGGCAGCTCCGAGAACCACTGGTCCAGATCCTCGAGTTCGTCCAGTGTGCCAACCCCGAGGGAATCCCCGGCGTGAATCAGCAGGTCGCCGTCCGGAACCTGGATCTGGCGGTGCATGCTGTGGGTGTCGGAGATGCAGACAATTCTCATGGTGTTGGCGGTTCCGGTCAGTGACATTCGCGCGTTTTTGTTTTGTCTAAGATAGCATTTACCGCCCGTTCAGCCTTCATGCTTTTCGAGTAATGCCATGCGATTGATACTCAGCCGAAAAGGATTTGATTCTTCTGCCGGTGGATGTCCCAGCCCGGTCCTGCCGGATGGCTCGCTGTGCGTTTTGCCTATTCCTGATACCCGGTCCCGAATCCGCTATGACGATGTGGTTTTCGACAAACGCAGGCTCGGCAAGATTGCCCGGGATCTCACCGGTGGCCGAATCCGGGGTAGTCACGGTGCCCACCTGGATCCGGATCTGATAGCGGGTGCCTACCCCCGTGGAGAAGGCTGGCGACCTCTGCTGGGTCAGACTGGCTCAGCCCAGGGACACCTTCGCAATCAGGGAGTTGAGCCGGGAGATCTGTTTCTGTTCTTCGGCGTTTTTCGCCACGCCGAAATGCATAACCGGCGCTGGCGGTTTGTACCCGGATCCCGTCCGTTCCATGCCCTTTGGGGTTGGCTCCATATTGACCAGGTTCATACTGTTGACGAACTGGGTCCGGATGCCCTGCCATGGGCCCGGTATCATCCGCACCTCCACGGCGAGCCGGATCCAGGCAATACGCTCTACACGTCCTCACTGTCGTTTCCATTGGCAGGCGGCGCAGAGGTTTGGTCCGGCAGTGGCGTGTTTCCGAAGCTTCGCGAGGACCTGGTCCTGACCGCCCCGCAGAGCCGCCTGCCCACGCGGTGGCGCCTGCCCGCCGGGTTTTATCCCGGCGATAAACGGCCTCCCCTGAGCTATCACACCAGGCCGGACAGGTGGTGCCTGGAACCGCCCTGGTGCTATCTGTCTTGTGCTGCCAGGGGGCAGGAATTCGTGCTCGATCTCGACGCTTATCCCGAGTTGACGGACTGGCTTACGGGATTGCTCAGAACAGGGTCGCCCACCGAAAACTAACCGTGCTATTGATCTGCCCGGGTGATATTCACCTAAGATAGTAGGAGTTTGAACCTCAGGGAGAGGGCAATGTATCGGTACAGTCTGGGAAACCGGCGATGGCAGTTTGCAACGCTGGCAGAGTTAATGGCGAAGGCAACGCCCGCGCGCTCAGGTGACCGGCTGGCCGGCGTCATCGCCCATACCGCCGAGGAAAGGGTGGTGGCCCAGATGGCTCTGGCCGAGTTGCCCCTGAAGACCTTTCTGACTGAAGCCCTCGTCCCCTACGAGCAGGATGAGGTTACCCGGTTGATTCTCGACGACCACGATGTCGGGGCCTTTGAGCCGGTTTCCCACCTGACCGTGGGCGACTTCCGGAACTGGTTGCTGAGCGATCTGGCCACGCCCGAGATGCTGGTGCGCATCCGCGCCGGGATAACTCCGGAGATGGCGGCGGCTGTGTGCAAGATCATGCGCAACCAGGACCTGATCCTGGTCGCGCAGAAATGCCGGGTGCAAACCGCTTTCCGAAGCACCGTCGGCCTGCCGGGGCGGATGTCGACGCGGCTCCAGCCCAATCATCCCACGGATGATATAACAGGCATTGCCGCCAGCATCCTGGACGGGTTGCTGTATGGCAGCGGCGATGCGGTGATCGGAATCAATCCTGCCACGGACAACGTGGCCCAGAGTGTCCGGCTGCTGCAGTTGATGGATGAGGTGATCCGCAAGTACGAGATTCCCACCCAGTCCTGCGTACTGACCCATGTAACCAATACCCTGGAAGCCATCGAGAACCGGGCTCCGGTGGATCTGGTGTTCCAGTCCATTGGCGGCACCGAAGCCACGAACAGGAGTTTCGGATTTGATCTGGCCACCCTGGCCGAGGCCCGGGACGCAGCACTGTCTCTCAACCGCGGCACGGTGGGTAACAACGTGATGTATTTCGAAACCGGCCAGGGCAGCTCGCTGTCGGCCGATGCCCATCACGGTGTCGATCAGCAAACCTGCGAGGCCAGGGCGTACGCCGTGGCCCGCAAATTCGAGCCGCTTCTGGTGAATACCGTGGTCGGGTTTATCGGGCCGGAATACCTGTATGACGGCAAGGAGATCACGCGGGCCGGCCTGGAGGACCATTTCTGTGGCAAGTTGCTGGGCCTGCCAATGGGGTGTGATATCTGCTACACCAATCATGCCGAGGCCGATCAGAACGACATGGACAACCTGCTGACTTTATTGGGCGTGGCCGGCTGTAACTTCATCATGGGTATACCCGGCTCCGACGACATCATGCTGAACTATCAGACCACCTCGTTTCACGATGCCCTTTACGTTCGCCGGGTGCTCGACAAACGGCCGGCGCCGGAATTCGAACAGTGGCTCACCCGCATGCAGATTTTCCAGGATGGCGCGGGCAAGGTGCCCGCAGACGGGTTACCAGAAGCCTTCCGGAAAAGCCTGGCCAGTTTGCCCGGAGGGGTCGGATCATGACTGGCCAAAAGCCCTCAGTAATCGCCAACCCCTGGCGCCGGCTCTCAGCCTGGACCGATGCACGGATTGGTCTTGGCCGGGCCGGTATCAGCCTGCCCACGCATGAGATGCTGGCGTTTCAGCTCGCCCATGCCCAGGCAAGGGATGCGGTCCATCTGCCACTGGATACCTCAGCGTTGATGAAGGACCTGGCCGAACTGACCGAGCGGAGAAAAGCGTTATTGCCCCATGAGCCGGTTCATCTGCATAGTCAGGCCAGCGACCGGATAACCTACCTGCAACGCCCGGATCTCGGGCGCAGGCTCAGCCAGAAATCCTGTGAGGCGCTGGACCGCCAGGGCCACACCGGTGATTCACCGGTCGACCTGGCTCTCGTGGTCGCAGACGGCTTGTCCTCCTATGGCGTACAGGAAAACGCCGTGGGGTTTCTCGAGGCGCTGCTGGCGAATCTTGAGGCCGATGATCAGACCTGGGAACTGGCGCCCCTGATCGTTGTCTCTCAGGGACGGGTTGCGATTGGTGATGATGTCGGTCACCGGCTTAACGCCCGATGTGTTGTGGTTCTGATTGGCGAGCGCCCCGGCCTGAGTTCTCCGGACAGCCTCGGGCTTTACCTGACCTGGGCGCCGGAGCCCGGACTGACTGACGCCAGCCGAAACTGCATATCCAATATCCGCCCGGCGGGGTTGTCGTTCGAAGAGGCGAGCCGGCGGCTCGGGTATTTGCTCAGGGAGGCTCGCCGTCAGGAGGTTTCCGGCGTGCCTCTCAAGGATCGCTCGGAAGAGACGGTTATTGATCAGGGTATTGGCAACTTCCTGTTACGCTAGATGAAGCCGTTGAACCATTCAGGGTAGGAGAATTCTCTTGCAGCAAGCCGAGTACTATGAAAACGACACCACACTCGCCCAATACCTGGAATTTCACTTTGGCGAGCGGTGGCACGGAGAGGCCAACTTCCCCAAGGCGCTGGCGGATGCCGCCATGCATGCGATGGATGGCAGGCCCCTGGATCGTGCGCTGGATATTGGTTGTGCCGTGGGCCGCACCAGCCTTGAGTTGGCCCGCCATTTCCGGCACGTGGACGGCATTGATTTTTCCAGGGCGTTCGTCAACAAATGCCAGGAAGTCGCCAGTGACAGAAGGGTGCGTTATGCGCGCCCGGAGGAGGGGGAGCTGGTAACCTTTCAGGACCAGTCTCTTGCGTCCCTCGGGCTGGAGGAGGCCGCTGAGCGCGTGTCTTTTCATCAGGGCGACGCCTGCGATCTGCCATCGCAGTTCACCGGGTATGATCTGGTACTCGCAGGCAACCTGATCGACCGGTTGTACCAGCCATCTCTGTTTCTGGAGACCATTCATGAGCGGATTAACGAACTCGGGCTTCTGGTGATTGCCTCACCCTATACCTGGCTGGAAGAGTACACGCCGAAGGAACACTGGGTTGGCGGGTTCAAGAAGAACGGAGAAGATTTCTCGACATTCGACGGCCTCAAGGAGATGTTGGCGCCCCATTTCCGGCTGTTGTTCGAACCCTGGAGCCTGCCGTTTGTCATCAGGGAAACTAGAAACAAGTTCCAGCACAGCTTCTCCGAGCTGACCGTCTGGGAGAAAGTAAGCCAGTAAGGATGCGGGAATTTTGAGGATGGCCTGAAGGCTGTCATCAAACTGTCACCGGGAAAGCATAGCCTGAAAACTCATCAGGACGACATGCATTGTGTTGTGCATCGTGTGAATGCTTTAACCGGGGACTTCCCCGGTTTTTTTATGCCTGGATTAAGGGATCTGACAGGATGAGGACCATTGCGTTTTACAGTCTGAAGGGCGGTGTTGGCAAAACCGCCGCCGCCGTGAATATCGCCTATCTGGCCAGCCAGGCCGGCTATCCCACACTGCTCTGGGATCTTGACCCCCAGGGCGCCTCCAGCTGGTATCTGGCCGGGGCCGACAAAATCAAAGGGCACAAGTTATCGCAGCTGCTCAAGGGCAAGACGCCCATCGCCGAATTCATTCACGAAAGTGACTATGAAAACCTGGATTTCATCCCGTCTCACACCAGTTTCCGCAACCTGGATGTAAAGCTGGATCAGGAGGATGGCAGCAACCTGATCAAACAGTGGCTGGCGCCGCTGTCTGAAGAAACCAGTCTCGTGGTACTGGATTGCCCGCCGTCGCTTTCCAGGCTTTCCGAGCAGGTGCTGAAGGCGGCAGACGAGGTGTTCGTGCCGGTGATTCCCACCTGGCTGTCTCTCAACAGCTGGAAGCAATTGCTGGAGTTTGCCAAGGATAAGAAGTTGAAGCCGGGTAAGCTGCACCCGTTCTATTCCATGGCCGACCGGCGCAAAGGGCTGCACCGGGAGCTGATCAACGCGCAGGATGAGATTTTACCCAAAGGCCTGAAAACCATCATTCCGAACGCCAGCGTGGTGGAAAAGATGGGTGAGGAGGGCAGGCCGGTGGAACTGCTGGCGCCCGGCTCGGTGGCCGCCGACGCCTACCGCCGGTTGTGGAAGGAGATCAATCGCCTGCTCTGAGGCCCTCACCGCATGGGCTCAGGATCGGGCGAGCTTGTCCCTCCGCAGGGAGCGCTCCAGTCGGCGGTGGCTCTCACTGCGTTCTGAGAGTACTTGCTGAACGTACTGGATGTGCTTGCCGGCCAGTTCCCGGGCTTCCTCGGCCCTGCCTTCAGTGATGGCTTCGTACAGCATCCGGTGCTGTTCCACCAGACCCTGCCGGGTCTCCGCCTCTCTTCGATACATGCCGCCGATGTTGGTAACCACGTTGCTTTTCAGCATGTTGAACAGGTTTCGAATGGTGTGCAGGAGAATCACGTTATGGCTCGCCTCGGCAATCGCCAGGTGGAACCGGGCATCGGCTGCCCCTTCGGCTTCCAGGTCCCGGTTCCTGTCGCTGCAATAGCAGGCTTGCAGTGCCTCGTAAGCGGTTTTCAGGTGAGCCCTGTCGACCTCTGTCGCTCGCAAGGCTGCGTAATAGGCGCAGTCCGCCTCCAGTGTGCGGCGAAATTCCAGCAGATCCCGTTGTGCGTCTGGCCGGTTTTCAAGCAGAGGAATCAGCGGATCGCTGAAACTGCCGCCGAGGGACTCAGTGACATAGTTTCCTCCGCCCTGGCGGCTGATCAGCAGGCCTTTGGCGGTCAGCCGCTGAATGGCCTCCCGCAGGGAAGGGCGGGACACGCCGAACTGCTCCGACAATACCCGTTCCGGGGGCAGCCGCTCGCCCGGTTGCAGGGTGCCTTCCAGAATCATCGTTTCCAGCTGTTCCACGATGGTGTCCGCGAGTCTGCGTGGGGCGATCTGTCCGACGTCCATAAGAACGAATTTCCTGTCCAAGAATTTATTGGTAATACCAATACCACAGGGCGCGATTCAGGCCAAGTCCCGGTGTGTCTGCGATGGTTAGACTGAAGTCTGCTGCGGAAAACTTTGACATCAGCAAGCGGTCTCGAATACCTTGGTTATTATTGTATGTAAATTGGTATTACCAATTTTCAGTTTGTCTGTCTGAGACTGTCTTGAGGCGCAATCAATGAGTCAGCTGTTTTACGATGCCGCTCCCAATGCCACCCGGGTATCGCCCGAGCGGGAAGCCGACCGGCATTACCCGGAGAAGCCGGAAGCGGTCACTCTGTTCGGTACCTGCGTGGTGGATCTGTTCTTTCCTGAGGCCGGGCTGGATGCCATTCGCCTGCTGGAGCGGGAAGGTGTTCGCGTGCATTTCCCCCAGGAGCAGAGCTGTTGCGGGCAGCCCGCCTGGACTTCCGGATATCGGGATGAGGCCAAGGCAGTGGCCCGCGCCCAGCTGGATATCCTCGATCGATCGGGTCTGCCGGTCGTGGTGCCGTCCGGCTCCTGTGCCGGGATGTTCCGGCACCATTACCCGGCGTTGTTTGCCGATGAGCCGGACACGCTCAAGCGGGTAGAAGCGCTCGCCGAGCGCACCTTCGAGCTGACCGAGTTCCTGCTGAAAGTCTGCCGGGTGCAGCTGGCGGACCGGGGCGCGCCCAGCAAGATTGCACTGCACACCTCCTGTTCGGCCCGCCGGGAAATGAACACCCACCTGCACGCCCGCGAGCTCTTGCAGCAGCTTGAAGGTGTCGAACGTATCGATCACGACCATGAAAGCGAATGCTGTGGGTTTGGCGGCACCTTCTCGGTGCGAATGCCGGAAGTTTCAGGGGCCATGGTTAAAGACAAGACCCGTTCGCTGATCGACTCCGGCGCGGTTGAAATGGTGACCGCCGACGGCGGCTGCCTGATGAACATCAACGGGTCGCTGGAGAAACAGAAAGAGAGCTTCCGGGGCCGGCACCTGGCCAGTTTCCTCTGGGAGCGCACCAACGGCGACAACGCAGGGGAGGTGGCATGAGTCAGCGTATTCCGGTTACCGAGCTGACCCCGGACTTCCGGGGCCGCGCCGAAGAGGCCCTTGCGGACGGTCAGCTGCGCAACAATTTCCGTGTGGCCATGGACTCGCTGATGACCAAGCGGGCCAACGCCTTTCCAGATGCCGACGAGCGTGAAGGCCTGAGGGAACTGGGTAACCGGATCAAGGCCGGTGCCCTTTCCCGTCTGCCGGATTTGCTGGAGCAGCTTGAACAGAAGCTGACGGAGAACGGCGTCAAGGTTCACTGGGCGGAGACCGTCGAGGAAGCCAACAGCCTGGTGCATGGCATCATCGAAGCCCGCAAGGGCAGCCAGGTGGTGAAAGGCAAGTCCATGGTCAGCGAAGAAATGGAGATGAACGACTACCTGGCGGAGCGGGGCGTCGAATGCCTGGAATCCGACATGGGGGAATACATTGTTCAGCTCGACAACGAAAAGCCCTCCCACATCATTATGCCAGCGATCCACAAGAACGCGCGGCAGGTGTCCAAGCTGTTCCACGACAAACTGGGCGAGCCGGAGACCGAAGACGTTAACCAACTGATCCAGATTGGTCGCCGGACCCTGCGTCGGAAATTCATGGAAGCGGATGTGGGTGTTTCCGGCGTGAACTTCGCCATCGCCGAAACCGGCACCCTGCTGCTGGTGGAAAACGAAGGCAACGGGCGCATGAGCACGACGGCGCCGCCCGTGCACATTGCGGTAACAGGCATTGAAAAAGTGGTTCCGAACCTGAGGGACGTGGTGCCCCTGGTGTCCCTGCTGACCCGCTCGGCCCTTGGCCAGCCCATTACCACCTACGTGAACCTGATTTCCGGCCCCCGCAAGCCCGACGAGCTGGATGGTCCGGAAGAGGTGCACCTGGTGCTGCTGGATAACGGCCGCACCGGCGCTTTTGCCGATGCCCAGATGCGCCAGACCCTGAACTGCATCCGCTGCGGCGCCTGCATGAATCACTGCCCGGTGTATACCCGGGTGGGCGGCCACACCTACGGTGAGGTCTACCCAGGCCCTATTGGCAAGATCATCACGCCGCACATGGCAGGACTGGACAAGGTGCCGGACCATCCCAGTGCTTCCTCTCTGTGCGGAGCCTGCGGCGAGGTCTGTCCGGTCAAGATTCCCATTCCTGAACTTCTGCAGCGCCTACGTCAGGAGAACGTGAAAAACCCGGAGCAACCGCAGCAGGTGAAAGGTGGCGGCGCCAAATATTCCCGGACGGAACGGTGGATCTGGCGTGGTTGGCAGATGCTGAATACCCGGCCGGCGCTGTATCGCAGTTTTCTCTGGGCCGCGACCCGCTTCCGGGCGCTGGCTCCGAAAAAGGCCGGCCCCTGGACCGAGAATCACAGTGCGCCGGTGCCCGCCCGCCGCTCCTTGCATGATCTGGCGGCCCGGCATCTTGACCAGAACGGAGGTCGGCCATCATGAGCGCCCGCGCGAACATCCTTGGCAAATTGAGAAACAGCCTCGCCGGCACGACGCCCCGCCCCGACGAGTTCGACGAGCGGCTGGTTACGGCCCCCTGGCGGTACGCGCCGGAAGACCGGATCGACCGGTTGCGTAGCCTGATGGAAGCGGTCCACACTGAAGTGCATCCGTGCCGGTCTGACAACTGGCCGGAATTGGTGGCCGAACTTCTGAACAAACGCAACCTCACCAACCTGTTGTGCGCCCCGTCGAGAGAACATGGCCGGGCGCTGCAGGCATACTTCGAGGCCACGGAGCAGAAGGTCGAGTTATTGGCCTACGATCAGCCGGTGGAAGACTGGAAAGAAGAGCTGTTCTGGAATGTGGAGGCCAGCCTGACCGGCACCCTTGGCGGTATTGCCGCCACCGGCACGCTCGTGCTCTGGCCGGACCGCAATGAACCGCGGCTGATGAGCCTGGTGCCGCCGGTACATATTGCCCTGCTCAAGGCCAGCGAGATTCACGACAATCTGTATGACATGATGGTGGCTCAGGACTGGGCGGCCGGGCTGCCAACAAATGTTCTGCTGGTGTCTGGCCCGTCCAAGACCGCGGACATCGAACAGGTGCTGGCCTATGGCGCCCACGGCCCCCGTGAGCTCATTGTGCTGGTTCTGGAGGATGCATGACTTTTACCCCGGAAGTGTTGGCCGATATCCGGCAACGGATTCCCGAAAACCGGGTCTTTAACGATCCGGTGTCCACCCTTGCGTTCGGAACCGACGCCAGTTTCTACCGCCTGATCCCAAAGGTGGTGGTGCGGGTTCAGGATGAAGCAGAGGTTGTCGATCTCCTGGCCATCGCCCGCCGCCACAAGGTCCCGGTGACCTTCCGGGCCGCCGGTACCAGCCTTTCCGGACAGGCGATCAGTGATTCGATCCTGATTGTTCTGGGCGATCAGTGGAACGGCCACGACATCCGGGAAGAAGGCCGCCAGATTCGTCTGCAACCGGGTGTGATTGGCGCTCAGGCGAATGCCTGGTTGGCACCCAAGGGCTTCAAGATCGGACCGGATCCGGCGTCCATCAACGCCTGTAAGATTGGCGGCATTGTTGCGAACAATGCCAGCGGTATGTGCTGTGGTACGGCCCAGAACAGCTACCATACGCTGGCCGGAATGCGGCTGGTGCTGGGCGACGGGGCAGTGCTGGATACCGAGGATCCGGCAAGCGTTTCGGCGTTTCGCGACAGCCACGGTGATCTGTTGGCGGCCCTGAAAAAGCTGGCCATCAATACCCGGGAGAATCCCGACCTGGCGGAGCGTATTCGACATAAATACCGCCTGAAAAACACCACCGGCCTGTCCCTGAACGCCCTGGTGGATTTTACCTGTCCACTCGACATCCTGACGCACCTGATGGTGGGCTCCGAAGGCACGCTGGGTTTCGTCAGCGCGGTAACCTACAACACCGTTCCCGAATACCCTGACAAAGCCACGGCCCTGTTGGTGTTCCGGGATGCGGAGAGCTGCTGCCGGGCAGCGTCGGCGCTGCGCTCACAACCGGTGGCGGCGGTGGAACTGCTGGATCGACGCAGTCTTCGTTCGGTGCAGGACAAGCCGGGCCTGCCGGACTGGATTCATGATCTGTCGGAAAGCGCCTGCGCGCTGCTTGTGGAGACCCGGGCGTCGTCTTCGCAGGTTCTGGATGAGCAGCTGACCCGGATCAGGGCGTGCCTCGCTGAATTCCCGCTGGAGCAGCAGGTGGACTTTACCCGCGACGCCAGAGTGTCTGATCAGCTGTGGGCCATTCGTAAGGGTACCTTCCCTGCCGTGGGGGCAGTCAGACCGAACGGCACCACCGTGATCATCGAGGATGTGACCTTCCCGATTGATCAGCTATCCGAGGGGGTCACCCGCCTCCAGTCGCTGTTCGTCAAGCATGGTTATGACGATGCGATCATCTTTGGCCACGCCCTGGAGGGCAACCTGCACTTTGTGTTCCCCCAGGGCTTCGACGACCCTGCGGAAGTCGCTCGCTACGAAGCTTTCATGCAGGATGTGGCACAACTCGTTGCCGTGGAATTCGGCGGTTCTCTGAAAGCGGAACATGGCACCGGTCGTAACATGGCGCCCTTCGTGGAACTGGAATGGGGGCATGATGCCTGGCAGTTGATGTGGCAGATCAAGCGGCTGCTGGACCCTGAGAACCTGCTTAATCCGGACGTGGTGCTCTCGGAAGATCCGCAGATCCACCTCAAGAATCTGAAGCCTCTTCCGGAGGCGGATCCGCTGGTGGACAAGTGCATCGAATGTGGCTTCTGTGAGCCGGTGTGTCCGTCTGAAGGGCTGACTCTGTCGCCCCGTCAGCGCATCGTGATCTGGCGGGACATCCAGGCTCGCCGCCGTGCCGGTGACGACACGGCTGAACTGGAGAAGGCCTACCAGTATCACGGTCTGGATACCTGTGCCGCGACCGGTCTCTGTGCCCAGCGATGCCCGGTCGGTATCAATACCGGCGATCTGGTACGCAAGCTGCGCAGTGAAAAGGCCAACGGTCAATCCGTGGCCAATCAGTTGGCAAAGCATTTTGCCGGCGCCTTGAAAGCCACCCGTTTTGTGCTGGCCAGCGCATCAATGGCCGAAAGACTGTTGGGTGCGCCACTGCTGACCCGGCTCAGTGGCGGCGTTCGAAAGGTGTCTGGTGGTCGGGTCGCCCAGTGGGATCCGAGTCTGCCCCAGCCGGTGCGGTTTGTTTCACCGAACGCGCCGGAACCGTCCGATGGCCGGCCCCGGGTGGTGTGTCTGGCGGCCTGTGTGTCCCGGACCATGGGCCCGGCGCGGGGCGATAAGGTGCAGGAACCGCTGATCGAAGTGACCCGGCGGCTGCTGGAGAAGGGCGGTTACCAGGTGGTGTATCCGGAGGCCCTGGACAGCCTGTGTTGTGGCCAGCCATTTGCCTCCAAGGGCTATCCGGAGCAGGCGGCGACCAAGAAAGATGAGCTGATTTCGGCGCTGTTGCGGGCCAGCCGGAATGGCGTTGATCCGATCTACTGCGACACCAGCCCCTGCACACTGCAGATCCGCGAAGCCGCCGAAGAAGCCGGCCTGACGCTGTTTGATCCTGTCCGGTTCATTCGGGATCATCTCTACGAGCGTCTGGATTTCGAGCCGGAGCAGACCCCGCTGGCGGTGCACGTCACCTGCAGCACCCAGCACCTGGGGGAGTCGCAGGGACTGATCGATATCGCCAGGCGGTGCAGCACCCAGGTGGTAGTGCCCGAGGGTATCCACTGCTGTGGCTTTGCCGGCGACAAGGGCTTTAACGTGCCCGAGCTGAATGCCCATTCTCTGAAGACACTGGCAGAGCAGACGGCCGGCTGCGAGGAAGGAATATCCACCAGCCGAACCTGCGAAATCGGGCTCAGCCGGCACAGCGGTATCGACTATCACGGCCTCGTGTATCTGGTTGACCGGGTCACAAGGCCGCGAGCAACTGCCTAGCGGTTATTTCATCTCGAAGCCGCATTTGCGCAGGAAGTCGCGCATGTGCGGTCGCAATTTCGAGGTGAACAGCGGCTTGAGCTGCTCGGACCAGGTAGTGTCCTTGTTGCCACCGGTGCGTTCCCGATAGTACTGGTTCATGGTGCGATCGAACCCGGCGACCAGCTCCTCGTCCCGTGCATCGGAATAGTAATCTTCCCTGAGAATCGCCTCCACCGGCAGACGTGGCTTCACCTCCGGGTTCTGGTCCGGGTAGCCCAGGCACATACCGAACACCGGATAGACATGTTCGGGAAGCCGGAGAATTTCGCTAATGTCCGCGGGGTTGTTGCGTATGCCCCCGATATAGCACAGACCCAGCCCCTCTGATTCCGCGGCGATGGCCACGTTCTGGGCCATCAGGCTGGTGTCGATGGTGGCAACCAGAAGCTGCTCAGTCATCCCCCGCACCACGTCTGCCCCGGCCCGTCCGGCGGCATCGGTAGAGCGCCGCATGTCGGCACAGAACACCAGAAAGTCCGAGCAGTCGGCGATGTAGTCCTGTCCGCCCGCGAGTTCGGCGATTTTCCGGCGGTTATCCGGATCAATCACGTGAATGATTGAATACGCCTGCACATGGTTCGAGGTGGCGGCGCACTGGCCGGCGCGGATCAGCTCCCGGAGCAGATCCTCGGGAATTTTCTTGCCGGTAAATTTGCGTATCGAACGATGGGATTTCAGAAGGTCTATGGTCGGATTCATGGGGTCTCGCAGTGAGTGCATGGATGTCGAGTCAATCTGTGACAATTATCATACCAAACGCTACACGACACGTGCGCAGGCCTGGGCGGGAAGCTGATACCCTGACGTATCCCGTTGTATAGCCTGGAACGCTGTGTCTTTATGGATCTGAACATGCACCTGCCAACGCTGCTGGTCACTTCGATCATGATTAACCTCCTGATCGGCGGCATGCTCTGGGCAATCTACCATCTTCGCCACCGTGAACGTTGTTTCCTGCTCTGGGCACTGGCCTGTCTCACTTTTGTGGAGGGCACGGCGTTAGCGGTAGTTAATGAGATAACCGAAGCGCCCGCGCTCATGCAGTTTACGGTTCATCTGGCGCTTGGCGGGTCTCCCTTGTTGCTCCTCGCAGGGATACATGCCCTGATGCAGTTGCCCATGGCAGGCACCCGAGGTTCCTCCCGTTTTTTGTACGGAGCGTCTCTACTCTATCTGTTCGGTTTGGTTGTGAGCACAGGATGGGATCCGGTGGCTGCCAGATTCCTCACGGCACTGTTCTCGGCACTGGCCTTTAGCCTGGCGATCTATCGTCTGGCTTCCATTGAACGCAAACCGCGGCTGCCGCTGCGGATCCTGCAAACGCTGTTCGGCATCCACGGTACCCTCATGATGGCCCAGGTACTGGTGATTGCGGTCTCCGTGACAGGAAGTGCCCCGCTGGATCTGCACGGGCTGCTGAAACTGATTCTGGTGAACCACCTGTTGCTGGTGAGCGCGACGGCCATGGCGCTTCCGTTGCTGGCATTTACCCGTGCCGAACAGGCCCTGGTCGCGCTGGCAGAGCGGGACGGCCTTACTCAATTGTTCAATCGACGGGCCTTTTACCGGGAGGGTAATCTGGCGTTTGAAAAGGCGCGGGAAGACGGCTCACTGATCACCGTTCTCATGATCGACCTCGATCACTTCAAGCAGATCAACGACCGCTGGGGGCACGCCACCGGTGACGAGGTGTTGAGGGTTGTGGCAAGCCTGATGAAAGCCGAGCTTCGGGATGACGACATCATTGGCCGTGTTGGCGGGGAAGAATTTGCGGCCGTGCTTCGCAATAACAACCGCGAGGCGATTGAAGCGGTAACCGGGCGTCTGTTGCAACGAATTGTCGAGGCTGGCCGGGAGGTCAATGATGTTCCGGTCCACCTGTCTGCCAGTATCGGAGGCGCCACTCTTACACGGGGGCATGCCGCCTTTCAGGACGTCATGGCCTCAGCAGACAGGGCG
This sequence comes from Marinobacter sp. UBA2498, assembly GCF_002341575.1. Lineage (NCBI taxonomy): Bacteria > Pseudomonadati > Pseudomonadota > Gammaproteobacteria > Pseudomonadales > Marinobacteraceae > Marinobacter > Marinobacter sp. UBA2498. Next base: position 45,822 of record NZ_DDOI01000124.1, read on the forward strand.
CTCTACCAGGCCAAGGACAATGGCCGCAATCGGGCCGAATTCGTAACGGCGTCAGCAGCCGCGAAATCCTGACGCCCTTTTGGCCAGAAACGCCGACACGCCCTCGGCAAAATCCTCGGTTCGGGTCATTTCAAGGAAGGCCGCGCGCTCTGCCTCCAGATGGGCGGCCAACCGGTCACCGTTGGCACGATCGATCAGTTGGCGAAAGGCACCGAAGGCCCGAGTCGGTCCCTTGGCGACTTTTTCGATCATCCGGTTCACCCGGCTCTCGAATTCGCTGGCCGGGACGACCTCGTTGACCATTCCCCAGTCTTTTGCTTCGCCGGCATTCAAGGTGCGTCCCAGCAACATCAGCTCCGCCGCCCGACCAGCGCCCAACT
>NZ_DDOI01000124.1:46279-52125 GCF_002341575.1 Marinobacter sp. UBA2498
CGCCCGACCAGCGCCCAACTTGTGGGCCAGGGCCCAGCTGCCGCCGCAATCCGGAACCGCGCCAATACCGTTGTAGGCGACCAGAAATTTCGAGTCTTCCTCGGCGATCACCAGATCGGCCATCAGCGTGAGACTGAGCCCTGCGCCGGCGGCGACGCCCCTGACCGCAGCGATAACCGGTGCGTCCATGCTGCGAAGTAGCAGGATGGCGGGATTGACGGCATCCAGGATCGCGCCTATGGCTTTGCCTGCCTGCTCTGACGTTCCGACCATGCTGGACACGTCTCCTCCGGCCATGAAAGCTCGCCCTGTGCCTGCCAGGACAATGCACCGAACGCCGGAAAGGCTATTGATATGCTCGACTGCCGCAAGAAAGGCCTCCGCGAGGGGGACATTGATGGCGTTCAGGGCTTCGGGGCGATTAAAGGTCAACCTGGCTACCCCTGTTCCGGCATCAAAAGAGGTGGTTACCAGCGTGTCTGTCATGATGAATCGCCCTCCCTGTTCAGCAGGTCTGAAGATCAGAAACCTGCGTAATGATGAGGTATCAGGATAGAGCGGTTTGCCTAATGTTGCCTGAATGGACTACTTTAAATCTGGATCGGGGCTAACCCCGACGACAAGAAAAAACAAAAATTACAATCATCTTCGGGCGTGAGATGGGTATCGGCAGGGCGTGTTCACGTGCCTGAGTACCCGGCGCCAGGGGTGCCGGGAGGTATAGTGAGCATCCTTGAGATCAGTAACCTGTCTCTGTCGTTTGGTGGTGTTAAGGCGCTGCAGGACGTGAGCTTCCGGGTGCCTGAAAACACGGTAACAACCATTATCGGCCCGAACGGCGCCGGCAAAACATCGCTGTTCAACTGCATCTCCGGCTTCTACAAACCCCAGCAGGGCACCATCCGCTATCAGGGGCAGCCGCTGCCGGGCAGTATCAAGCCGCCGAAACGGGCAGCATTGGGCCTTGCCCGAACCTTCCAGAACATTGCCCTGTTCCGGGGTATGACCGTCCTGGACAACATCAAGCTGGGCGCCCACGTGCACATGAAGAGCGGACTGCTCAGTGCGCTGGCCTATTTCGGCCCGGCCCGGCGTGAGGAAATGGCTGTCCGTAGGGATGTGGAAGAGCGCATCATCGATTTCCTCGAGATAGACCACATTCGTCGCCAGCCGGTTGCGAGCCTTTCCTACGGCCTTCAAAAGCGGGTCGAGCTTGCCCGGGCGCTGGCCATGCAGCCGAAAGTCTTGATGCTGGATGAGCCGGTGGCGGGTATGAATCGGGAGGAAAAGGAAGACATGGCCCGCTTTATTCTCGATATTCGGGAAGAGTGGGGTGTCACCGTGCTGATGGTGGAGCACGACATGGGCATGGTCATGGATATTTCCGACCACATCGCGGTGCTGAACTTTGGTCAGGTCATCACTGAAGGCCTGCCTGCGGACGTTCAGAACAACCCCGAGGTTATCAAGGCTTACCTGGGCAACAGTGATATCGAGAGCCTTCGCAAAAAGCTCAATGCCGAGGGGGAGGCCGCCTGATGGATTGGTTGTTCTTCGGCGAAATCAGCCTGGCAGGCCTTGCCATGGGCGGCCTTTACGCCCTCATCGCCCTGGGCTTTGTGATCATCTATAAAGCGACGAGGGTGATCAATTTCGCCATCGGCGAGATCATGATGTTCGCGGCCTACCTGTTCCTGGCGTTTGCCGGTGGCATGGAAATGTCGCCCTGGATTGCCCTTCCGCTGGCTGTCATCGGCGGCAGTATTCTCGGTGGCGTCATTGAAAAGACCATGATCCGGCCGATGCTGGGCGAGTCGCCGATTTCAGTGGTGATGGTGACCATCGGCATTGCGAGCATCCTGGTGGGTCTGGTGGAGTTCGTCTGGACGGCGGATCCGCAGTTGCTACCCAATTTCCTGCCTCGCGAGCCGGTGTTTATCGGCGAGCTGTATCTGGCCCCGAAAATTGCCTACGGCTTTCTTATCGGGTCGGCCCTTCTTATTGTCTACCTGCTGTATTTCCGGTTCTCCCGGGGTGGCGTGGCCCTGCGAGCCACCGCCTCGGATCAGGCGGCAGCCTATTCCATGGGCATCAATGTGCGCCGGGTGTTCAACATGGCGTGGGTGTTTGGCTCTCTTGCGGCATCCCTGGCAGGTGTGCTGGTGGCGGCCACCGGAGGCCTCAGCCCGCAGTTCGGGATCATTGGCCTGAGTGTTCTTGTGGTGGTGATCGTAGGCGGCCTGGACAGTATTCTCGGCGCCCTGGTGGCCGGCGTGTTCATCGGCTGGCTGGAGACGGTAGCTGGCGCCTATCTGGGCGGTGAATACCGGATGCCGGCAACCTTCCTGGTGCTGGCGATCATCCTGGTGATCCGCCCCTACGGCCTGTTCGGCACCCACGAAATAGAGCGAGTGTAAGATGCGTATCGGTGACGCAAAACAGAGCTACGAGGCCGATGAGGCAATCTGGACAAGCCAGACCCAGAAATTGTGGCTGGGGTTCTTCCTGCTGATCTTGCTGGTCTTCCCTTTTGTGGTGGACTCCTATCTTCTCTACCTGGGGTGCCTGGTCGGCATAGCGGTGATCAGTACTACCGGCCTTAACATCCTGACCGGTTTCACCGGACTGATTTCCCTGGGGCAGGCCGGGTTTATGGGTGTGGGCGCCTACACCGTTGCCTGGCTGTCGATTAACACCGCATTGCCTTTCCCGGTGACCCTGGTACTGGCCGGCCTCATGGCAGCCGCCGTCGGGATCCTCGTCGGCCTGCCCTCGCTTCGCGTCAAAGGTTTGTATCTGGCCATCGCGACTCTCGCGGCCAGCGTGTTCCTGCATTTCATCTTCGCCGAGTGGGAATCGGTAACCGGCGGGATGGGTGGCTTGAGCCTGGAGCCGGCGCACCTGTTCGGTCTGACCTTCCAGAGCGATTTCATGATGTATTTCATCATTGTGCCGCTGGCGGTGCTGATGGTAGCGGGTGCCAGGAATGTATTCCGGACAAGAATTGGCCGGGCCTTTATCGCCATTCGCGACCGGGATATCTCCGCGGAGATCCTGGGCATTAACCTGTTGCGCTACAAGCTCATGTCCTTTGCGCTCAGCTCGTTCTATGCCGGGATCGCCGGCGGCCTGTTCGCCTATTTCTATCGGGTGGTCACGCCAGAGAGCTTTCCGCTTTCCATGTCCATTTTCTATCTGGCGGCCGTGATCGTCGGCGGTATGGGGAACTTGCTGGGTGGCATTCTTGGCGCCGCCTTCATGACCCTGGTGCCGGAAGCCCTGAAGCTGCTGACCGCCGCGCTGACGCCTTTCTATCCGAATGCGCCGGTGTTCATGTCGCCGATGCTGGAAATCATCTTTGGCGCCCTGATCGTGGGCTTTCTGATCTTCGAGCCCCACGGCCTGGCGGAGATCTGGCACCGGATCCGTCGCTTCTTCCGCCTGTGGCCGTTCAGGAATTAATCGTGTTTCAACGGGCTCGCTACCTCGGGCCCATGCACCACCAACAACAAGAAGCAGCAAGGAGAAGAAACATGTTCAGAAACATCCTCGAAAAAGGTCGCCGGCTTGCCGGGCTTGGTAGCCTGGTCGCTGCACTGACAGTTGCTGCCCCGGCGATGGCTCAGGATAAAGAGCCCATCGTGTTCGGTGGCTCCATACCGCTTTCCGGTGTCTTTGCCTTTGCCGGTATTCACCTCCATGCCGGTCTCACCGACTACACCGATTGGATCAACAGCCAGGGCGGCATCAATGGTCATCCCGTGGAATACGTCATGGAAGACACTGCCTATGAGGTGGACCGTTCGGTCGCGGCTTTCAAGAAGATCTCCGGCAGCAGCTCGCCGGCTACCTATTACGGCGACAGCACCGGTTTCATGAAGGCCATCGCCTCGGAGCTCAACAGCCAGGGCAACACGCTCATGAGCGGCGCGTCCTTCGCTACCGTGCTGACCGACAACGAAACCTATCCGTATCAGTTCATTCCGGGGCCGAACTACAGCCAGATGTTCGGCATCATCCTCGAGTACATCGCATCCCAGGGTGAAGGCGGCGATATGCCGAACGTGGCGTTTGTCTATAGCGATACCGAATTTGGTAAGGACCCGATCGAGAATGGCAAGGCCCGCGCTGCCGAGTTGGGCATTGAAGTGGTGGAAGAAATTGTCACCAAGCCCGGCAGTGTCGACGTCTCTGCCGAGGTGCTGAAACTGCGTCGGGTGCGCCCCGATTACGTGGTCTTCCACGGTTATGTGCTGTCACCGATCAACGAATTCATGGTGCAGATGCGCCAGATGGGCCTGGATACCCAATTCATGGGTACCTTCTGGTCTTCGGACAAGCTGATTATCGACAAGATGGGTGCAGATGCTGATGGTTACATGGGCGTGATGCCCTATAACTACTACGACAGTGAGGAAAGTGGCCCGATGCTGGATGCCCTGAGGGCCCAGGCCGAGAAGAGTGATCCGGAGGCCGGCTACCGTCCCACCGGGTATATCCAGGGCTGGTTCAACGCCATGGTCTGGACCGAAGTGATCAAGCGCACCCTGGATGCCGGCAAAGAGCTGAACGCGGACAACATGGCAGAGGCCCTGGCCTCCATCGAGGACTGGGACACCGGCGGTATCATCGGGATTCCCGTGACCGTGCGGGACATGTCTTTCCCGGTAGGCCGTATCTGGCGGGTGAACGCTGACGAGGGCCGCTATGAGCCCGTGTCGGACTGGATCCACCTCGACTGAGGGGCTGTATGGAAGCCTTACTGGAAATCGATAATATCGAGGTAGTCTACAACAAGTCAGTGCAGGTCCTTCGGGGCCTGTCACTGCGGGTTCCGAAGGGGGCCATTGTAGCGCTCCTCGGCTCCAATGGTGCTGGTAAATCCACCACCCTCAAAAGCGTCTCAGGGCTGCTGACCCTGGAAGACGGAGAGGTCACTGCCGGCGAAGTACGCTTCAGGAGTAAGGATGTAAAAGGTGTTCCGCCGGAGCGGCTTGTGCGCGACGGACTCTTTCATGTCATGGAAGGCCGACGAGTGTTCGAGGACCTCACGGTTGAGGAGAACCTGATTGCCGCCACCTACGCGCTCAGTGGCAGTAAGCCGTCCCTGAGTGACAGCTATGAGCTGGTTTATAACTATTTCCCGAGACTGAAGGAGCGCCGCAAGCAGTTGGCCGGTTACCTCTCCGGCGGCGAGCAGCAGATGTTGGCCCTGGGTCGGGCGCTGATTGCACAGCCGGACCTGATCATGCTGGATGAGCCGTCCCTTGGCCTGGCGCCGCTGCTGGTGGAAGAGATCTTTACCATCGTGGCCAGAATCAACCGGGAGCAGGGGACTGCCATTCTTCTGGTGGAACAGAATGCCGCGGTGTCACTGGCGATTGCGTCCTACGGTTACATCATGGAAAACGGCAAGATCGTGATCGATGGCCCGGCAGAAAAACTCACTGCGAATGAAGATGTTCAGGAATTCTATCTGGGTGTGGGTGGCAAGGAAGGTGAGGCCCGCAGTTATCGAGACATCAAGCACTACAAACGCCGTAAACGGTGGCTGTCATGACAATGCCTTCCATCCCTGACCTCACGCTGACACAGATGCTCCGGGCCCATGCCCGGGAGCGGCCGGACGCCCTTGCTTTGCGCCAGAAGGACTTCGGTATCTGGCAGGCCTATTCCTGGCAGGATTATTACCGGCGGGCCCGGCACTTCGGGCTGGGGCTGCGTGCCATGGGGCTCGAACCGGGTGGCCACGTGGCCATTATCTCGGAAAACCGGGTGGAGTGGGTCATCGGCCAGATGGGCATCGGCCTGGTGCAGGGCATCTGTGTCGGGGTCTATCCCACCAG
>NZ_DDOI01000124.1:52265-52599 GCF_002341575.1 Marinobacter sp. UBA2498
GATCTGCGAAGATCAGGAACAGACCGACAAGGTGCTGGAAGCCTGGCCAGATTTGCCCAAACTGAAGCACTGCATTGCCATTGATATGAAGGGCCTGCGCTATTACCCGGAGCCGCCGTCGGCATTCGAGGATATCGAGGCCAGGGGCCGGGAATTCGAAACGCAGCATCCCAACCTGGTGGATGAATTGCTGGACAGCCAGCAAATGGATGACACCGCCCTGATGATCTATACCTCCGGGTCCACCGGCCGACCCAAGGGGGCAATGATCAGCTGGCACAACCTTCATGCCGCGGCGCCGGGGCTTATTGAGCTGTTGCAGGCGGACGAACAC
>NZ_DDOI01000124.1:52864-53161 GCF_002341575.1 Marinobacter sp. UBA2498
GCCGAGGATATGGGAGAAACTGCACTCGTCCATCTACATCAAGATTCAGGAGACCGGGCGTTTGCGGCAGGCATTGTTCAAATGGGCAATCCGGGTGTGTTCGCCTATGGCCACGAAACCCCGCGCAGACTGGAACCTGAAGGAGAAATGCCTGTATGGCATCAGTTACTGGCTTGTGTTGCGCGCCTTGCAGAATTTTATCGGCCTGCGCCGATGCAGTATTGCGCTCACCGGGGCAGCCCCTATATCAACCGGCATACTGGAGTTCTTCCGGACCATCGGCATTCCCCTGGTAGA
>NZ_DDOI01000042.1:0-177 GCF_002341575.1 Marinobacter sp. UBA2498
TTCAGAAATCGCCAAACATGACAGCGGTCAGCACGAAATCCAGCCCCAGCACCGCCAGCGATGAGTACACCACGGTCTTGGTGGTCGCCGAGCTGATCCCTGCCGATGTCGGCACACAGTCATACCCCTGGTAGACCGCAATCCAGGCGCAGACAAAGCCGAAAACAACGCTCTTGA
>NZ_DDOI01000042.1:347-13806 GCF_002341575.1 Marinobacter sp. UBA2498
CTCTTGATGACACCGTTCAGGACATCATCAACAAAATCCACCGACGACTGCATATTGCCCCAGAAGGAGCCTTCGAACACGCCCAGCCAGTCTACACCCACCAGCATACCGCCCCAGATGCCGACCACCGAGAAAATGACCGCAAGCACAGGCATGGCGATAAACCCGGCCCAGAGGCGGGGCGCAATGACGCGCCGAAGCGGGTCCACACCCATCATTTCCATGCTAGACAGCTGCTCGGTGGCTTTCATCAGGCCTATTTCCGCTGTCAGCGCCGAACCGGCCCGACCTGCGAAGAGCAACGCAGTTACCACCGGCCCGAGTTCGCGCACCAGGGTCAGAGCAATCATCTGACCGATAGCGGCCTCGGAACCGTAATCACTCAGAATTGTATACCCCTGCAGCCCCAGCACCATGCCAATAAACAGGCCAGAAACCACGATAATGGCCAGGGACAGAACGCCAACGGCGTACAGCTGCTTCACCAGAAGGGGGAAACCGGTCGCCGGCCTGGGCACACCGCCCAGAACGCCTGCAAGGAAACGGCCTGAACGGCCGAATGACGAGACGATATCAAGACCGAGCCGCCCGAATGCGGCAATTCTGCCAATCAAGACACACCCCCGGACAACCCAAAGTCCTGGGCGGCGCCCTCGGCCGGGTAGTGAAACGGCACCGGGCCATCCGGCTGCCCCTGGAGAAACTGCTGAACCTTCCCGGAAGGATGCGCCCGGAGCTCTTCCGGTGTGCCCTCCCCGATCACCTTGCCGTCCGAGATGATGCAGGCGTAATGGCAAATGCTCAGGGATTCGGGCACATCGTGGGAAACCAGAACGCTGGTCAGCCCCATGGAGCTGTTCAGATCGCGGATCAGCTTTACCAGAACGCCCATGGCAATCGGGTCCTGGCCGGCGAACGGCTCGTCGTACATGATCAGCTCGGGATCCAGGGCAATACTTCGGGCAAGAGCAACCCGGCGGGTCATACCTCCGGACAGTTCCGACGGCATCAGTTGCCGGGCGCCTCGCAATCCGACGGCTTCAAGCTTCATCAGTACGACATCACGAATCATGTCTTCCGGCAGCTTTGTGTGCACCCGCAACGGGAAGGCCACGTTCTCGAACACGCTCAGATCGGTGAACAGCGCCCCACTCTGGAACAGCATGCCCATCTTTTCCCGAAGGCTGTAGAGGGCTTTGCGCTTGAGCTTCGGCACTTCATGGCCGTCCACCACAACACTGCCCGAATCCGGCCTGAGCTGGCCGCCAATAAGGCGCAGCAGCGTGGTTTTCCCGGTTCCGCTGGGCCCCATGATGGCGGTGATTTTTCCGCGGGGGATGTCCAGGCTGACACCGTCGAAGATACGGCGCCCTGAGCGGGAGAACACGACGTCCTTGAGCGATATGTAAGCCGGTGAATTCATAGTCCTTACCTTTCAAAGAGGGGCTACATTATGCCAAGGAGCGCGCAAGCTCAATCCAAAGTGCCCAAAATGTACTGATAGCAATGATCAGTTTGACTGAACTTTCGGTAACCGGGCATCGTTGCCGGGTGAAAATGGTATACTCTGCCCAACATTTACAACGTCCCGACAGCCAGGCCCAAAGCCCGATGACCGAACAGACTCCCAGCGATTTCCGATCTTCTGCCATCCGCGCCATCCGCATTGAGCGCGACGCCATTGATGCCCTTGAAGGCCGAATCGACGACCAGTTCACGCGGGCCTGCGAAGTTATCATGAACTGCAAGGGCCGCGTGGTTGTGACCGGCATGGGAAAATCCGGCCACATTGGCAACAAAATTGCCGCCACCCTGGCCAGCACTGGAACGCCATCGTTTTTCGTGCACCCGGGCGAGGCAAGCCACGGTGACATGGGTATGATCACCTCCCAGGATGTGGTCATCGCCATTTCCAACAGCGGCAACACCAGCGAGGTGGTCACCATTCTGCCGTTGATCAAACGCATGGGCGCTCCGCTGATCAGCATGACCGGCAATGCCAGCTCCACACTGGCCCGGGAAGCCGTCGCCAATCTGGACGTCAGCGTTATGGTGGAAGCCTGCCCACTGGGTTTGGCGCCCACCTCCTCCACAACGGCCACCCTGGTGATGGGCGATGCCCTCGCCGTTGCACTCCTTGAGGCCCGGGGCTTCAGTGCCGAGGATTTCGCTATCTCTCACCCCGGCGGCAGCCTCGGGCGTCGGCTGCTGCTCAGGGTCTCCGACATCATGCACAGCGGTGATCAGATTCCAGTCGTCAACGAGGATACCCCCTTGAGCGGTGCTCTTCTTGAGATGTCCCGAAAGGGTCTCGGTATGACCACCGTCGTCAATGATAAAGGCACTCTTACCGGAATATTTACGGACGGTGACCTTCGACGGACTCTGGATCGATCGGTGGACATTCACAATACGCCCATCAACGAGGTCATGACCCGGCATGGTAAAACGATCCAGGCCGATCATCTGGCGGCGGAAGCGCTGAACATAATGGAGGAGATGAAGATCAACGCCCTCCCCGTTACCGACGACCAGGGTGGTCTGATTGGCGCCATCAATATGCACGACCTGCTGCGTGCCGGCGTTATCTAGGGGCTATGAGGAGCTGTTTGATATGAAGCACCAATGGCCGGATTCGCTGTTGGCAAAGGCCGTAAAGATCCGCCTGATCGCACTGGATGTCGACGGCATCATGAGCGACGGTAAACTTTATTTCAGCGCCACTGGTGATGAGCTCAAGGCTTTTAACATTCTGGATGGCCTGGGTTTGAAACAACTGATGGCAGCCGGGATTACCGTGGCCGTGATCACCGGACGAAAGTCCCCCCTGACCGAGAAGCGCATGCGGGATCTTGGCATTCCCCACCTGATGCAGGGGCGAGAGGACAAGAAGGTAGCCCTTCAGGAACTGGTCAGCACCATGGATATCAGCCCCGAGGCCATCGCATACATGGGGGACGATCTGCCAGATCTCCCGGCACTGAGGTTCGCCGGACTGGGCATCACCGTGCCCAACGGTTACTGGCTGGTGCAGCAGCATGCCGACTACTGCACCATTGCCCGGGGCGGCGAAGGGGCGGTCCGCGAAGCCTGCGACTTGCTGCTGACGGCCCATGGCAGGCTTGACGCAGCACTTGCCCCCTATCTGGAGCCCGAGGCATGAACTGGCTGCTGGACAGACCCTGGCTGCGAGCACTGGCACTGGCTGCTACCGTGGTGGCAGCCGTATTCCTGCTCTGGCGCAGCGATGAACCCCCTGTGATTGATGACGAGGCAGCGGCCCTACGGGGAGACGCCGAACCAGACGGTTTCGTGGTGAATGGTCAGTACACCTCCTTCGATGAAGCGGGCAATCTCAAGATCCGGTTTTCCAGCCCCCGAATTGAGCAGTTCGAGGAAGGCAACCTGGCCACCATGGAATCTCCCCGGGCCGAGCTGTACGGGGACCAGGAGGCCCTGCCGTGGATTGTCGAGGCCGACAATGGCAGCTTGCTGCAAAACCAGAATCTGGTGTACCTGACGGACAATGTCCGGGTTCAGCGCACGATTGGCGAACGGGACGCCGTCCTGACAACATCAAGCCTGACCCTGGATAACGACCGGGGCATGGTATATACAGACGCGCTCGTAGAAATACGTGATGTTACCGGCATAACCCGGGCCACGGGCATGAAAGCGTGGATAGACGAACGAATTCTGGAACTGAACTCCCAGGTGGAAGGACTCTATGAAACCGGAAACTAACCGATACCGGCGCCTGATGGCTGCCCTGCTAACGGTCGTGATGATCGGCCCGGCGGCTGCATTTGACCTTGATTCTGACACTCCTATCAAGGTCACCGCAGATACCGCCCGCCTGGATGACGGCCAGGGCATTGCCACCTACACCGGCGCTGTGGAACTTGAGCAGGGCAATACCCGCCTGACTGCCGAGCGGGTCGTCCTGTACCGGACCGAGGACGGCCTGAGCCGGATCGAAGCCTCTGGTACGCCCGCTATATACCGTCAACCGGCGCGCGAGGGGGAAGGCGAAACCGATGCCCGTGCCCTGAACATTACCTGGTCTGCCACCGACAGCCAGCTGACCTTTGAACGGGAAGCAGTCATCGAGCAGAATGGCAACCTGTTCCGGGGTGATGTCATTCATTATGATACCGTCGGCCGGGTTGTCACCGCTGAGGGCGGCGCAGACACCGGCGAGGGCAGCGGCCGGGTAGAGATGGTGATTCAGCCACGCAGTACAGACAGACAGGGATCCGATGGCAGTTCTGAGAGCCAGTAACCTGGCAAAGAGTTACAAACAGAAAAAAGTGGTGATCGACGTTTCCCTGGAAATCCGCAGTGGGGAAATTGTCGGGCTGCTTGGTCCCAACGGTGCCGGGAAAACCACCTGCTTCTATATGATCGTTGGGCTCGTCCCCGCTGATCGCGGGCGGATCACGATCGACAGCCGGGATATCACCCCCCTGCCCATGCATGGTCGGGCCCGCCAGGGCATCGGTTACCTGCCCCAGGAAGCCTCGGTCTTCCGCAAACTGTCCGTACGCGACAACATCATGGCCATCCTCGAAACCCGGCCGGGGCTGGGCAAGGCAGAGCGGGAGAAGAAGCTCGAGGGGTTATTGGAAGAATTCCACATCACCCATATCCGGGACAGTGTTGGCATGGCATTGTCCGGCGGTGAACGCCGACGGGTGGAGATTGCCCGGGCACTGGCCATGGAGCCGGCTTTTATCCTGCTGGATGAACCCTTCGCCGGTGTGGACCCCATATCCGTCAGTGACATCAAACACATCATCCGGCACCTTCGGGACAAAGGCATTGGCGTTTTGATCACCGACCACAACGTGCGTGAGACCCTGGACATCTGCGAGAATGCCTACATTGTTTCCGGCGGCCACATCATCGCCTCCGGCAATGCCGACGCCATCCTGGCCAACCAGCAGGTCAAGGAAGTCTATCTCGGCGACGAATTCAGACTCTGACACCCAATGGCTGATTGTTTTGATGATCTGTAGCAAGTAAACTCGGCAAAGAACTTGCTAGGGTAAATTAAAATCACGGCAAGTAACCGGCATATAAAGATTTTTTCACGACTTATGACACAACGCGCTGATGAGTGACGGATCCTGAACCATGGTTATGAAAGCCTCCTTACAGTTAAAGCTGGGTCAAAGCCTGACCATGACGCCCCAGCTGCAACAGGCGATCCGGCTTCTCCAGCTCTCCACTCTCGACCTCCAGCAGGAAATCCAGCAGGCACTGGAATCCAACCCCATGCTGGAGACCTCCGAGGACGATGACCAGACCGACGCAGCCAGCGAAAACGACGAGCGCGAGGCCAACGCCACCGAGTCCGCCGCTGAAGCTGCCCCGGAACCGGCCAGCGACTGGGATGAATCCGAGAACGGCCCGGACTGGTCCTCGGAGAACGAGATTCCTGACAACATTCCGGACGATCTGCCGGTTGATACCGCCTGGGACGACATCTACCAGTCCGCACCAGCGCCGGCAGCCCGCAACGACGACGAAAACGATCACGATTTCGAAACCCGTAATTCCCCGACCGAAACGCTTCAGGATCACCTGGAATGGCAGCTCAATCTGACGCACCTCAGTGAACGGGACCAGGCCATTGCCCATGCCCTGATGGATGCAGTGGACGAACGGGGCTATATCACCAGCCCGCTGGAGGAAATCCACGCCGGACTGCTGGATGAGAACGATGAAGACCCCCTTGAACTGGATGAAGTGGAAGCCGTGCTTCACCGCCTGCAACACTTTGATCCGCCCGGCGTGTTTGCCCGGGACCTACAGGAATGCCTGCTGATCCAGCTCAACCAGCTGCCGCCGGAAACACCCTGGCTGGCCCAGGCACGCCTTGTAATTACCCATTACATCAACCTGCTGGGCAACCGCGATTACGCCCAGTTGCTGCGCCGCAGCCGCCTGAAAGAAGACCAGTTGCGGGATGTCCTGGCGCTGATCACCGGCCTGAATCCGCGGCCGGGCGATGTCATTGACCGGGCCGAACCCGATTATGTGATTCCGGACGTGATCGTTCGCAAACACAATGGCCGCTGGCGTGTTGAGCTGAATCCTGAAATTGCACCGCGCATCCGGGTCAATGCCAGCTATGCTTCTCTTATAAGGCGTGCGGACAGCAGTGCCGACAACACCTACCTGCGGGATCAGTTGCAGGAGGCGAAATGGTTTATCAAGAGCCTGCAGAGCCGCAATGAAACCCTGCTGAAAGTGGCGACCCGTATTGTCGAGCACCAGCAAGGATTCCTGGATCAGGGTGAAGAAGCCATGAAACCGCTGATCCTCTCTGATATCGCCCAGGCGGTTGAGATGCATGAGTCCACGATTTCCCGGGTCACCACCCAGAAATACATGCACACCCCCCGGGGAATTTTCGAGCTGAAATATTTCTTCTCCAGCCATGTCAGCACTGACGAAGGCGGTGAATGTTCTTCCACGGCGATCCGCGCGATGATCAAAAAGCTGATTGCCGCGGAAACGCCCAAAAAGCCGTTGAGCGACAGTAAAATTGCAGCCATGCTAGGAGAACAGGGAATCAAGGTTGCGCGACGCACCGTTGCCAAGTACCGGGAGGCCATGCACATTCCGCCTTCGAACGAACGCAAGCGGCTGGTCTGAACACCCCGGGGTCCGGGCGCAACGTACTATTTGCCGGCGCACAATGCGCCAGCACCCAGACCGGCTCCCGGGAGCCGGAACGATGACAACAGGAGACGCCTATGCAACTCAATATTTCAGGCCATCACGTAGAACTTACTCCCGCACTGAAGGATTATGTTTCAGAGAAGTTCCAGAAGCTCGAGCGTCACTTTGACCACATCAGCAACTGCCAGGTAACCCTGGAAGTGGAGAAGGTGCGCCAGATTGCGGAAGCCACGCTGCACGTGGTTGGTGGTGAGATTCACGCAAAGGCAGAAAATGAGGATATGTACGCAGCCATCGATGCCCTGATCGACAAGCTTGACCGTCAGATCCTCAAGCACAAGGAAAAGAATGTAGACCGGATGCACGGAAACGGCTCTCGCTAACTGACTGTTTTCATGCAATTCATCTAATCGAGCTGCGACATGAGTAACGTGTCGCAGCCTTTTTTTTAACGGAAACGCAGTCGATCCATGAGCGACACATCCCTGACCATAGAGAACATTCTTGCTCCGGAGCTCACCCTCTGCAGGGTAGCTGCGTCCAGCAAGAAACGGGCCCTGGAGTTTATTGCCGAGCAGATAAACCATCAGGACAACACGCTCAGCGAGACCCAGCTCTTCAACAACCTGATTTCCCGCGAGCGCCTGGGCAGCACCGGCATTGGCCAGGGAATCGCCATTCCCCACTGCCGTCTGGAAGGACTTGATCACGTGGTGGGCGTGCTGATGACGCTGGAAGAAAGCGTCGAATTCGATGCTATCGACAATCAGCCGGTGGATCTGATTTTCGCCCTGATCGTCCCGAAGGAAGCAACGAGCGAACACCTGGAGCTGCTCAGCCAACTGGCTGAAAAGTTCAATGAGCGGTCGTTCTGTGATCGCCTCCGGCAATCCGAGGACGCCAGCACGCTGTACCAGCGCATGACCGCCTCAGGCGGCTGATATTCACTGCAGTGGAGGTAAGGTGGTCATGAAGCTGATTATCGTCAGTGGCAGGTCCGGTTCGGGCAAGAGTACCGCACTTCATGTGCTGGAGGACCTCGGGTTTTATTGCATCGACAATCTTCCTATTGGCCTGCTCTTCCCCCTCACACGGGAAGCCGCCAGCCAGACCAGGCCTGGTCGACTGGGCAAGATGGCCGTCAGTATCGATGCGCGGAACCTTTCCGGCGAGCTGGCCAATTTCGAGGAGATCTACCGGCGCCTCCAGGAAACCGGGGTTACCGTTGAAATCATCTTCCTGGACGCCGACGAGCAGTCGCTTCTGCAGCGTTTTCACGCCACCCGCAGAAAGCATCCGTTGAGTGACGACAGGACCTCTCTCCGGGAAGCCATTACCAGCGAGAAGAAACTGCTGGAGCCCCTCTCCAAGCTTTCCGATCTTTACGTAAATACCACCGGCATGTCCATGTACGAGCTGCGGGACATGGTCAAGCAGCGCGTGGTCGGTCGAAAAGATCAGGAACTGGCTCTCCTGTTTCAGTCATTCGGCTTCAAACACGGCGTGCCGCTGGATTCCGACTACGTTTTCGATGTCCGCTGCCTGCCCAACCCCTACTGGGATACCAGCCTCCGCAAGTATGTCGGGACGGATCAGCCGGTTATCGAGTTTCTGGAAAAAGAACCGGCAAGCCGGAAGATGATCGAGGACCTGAAATCATTTCTGGATACCTGGCTGCCCTCCTTTGCAGACAGTAACCGCAGCTATATGACCATTTCCATTGGCTGTACCGGCGGCCAGCACCGGTCGGTGTATGTGTGCGAGCAGTTGGGTGAGTACTTCCGGCAACGGTACAGCAATGTGCAAGTGCGGCACACCGAGCTGCCACACCTGCAGACCCGGGAAGAGATCTGATCAAGCCATGATTCGCCGCCCCATTACCATCATCAACAAACTGGGCCTGCATGCGCGCGCCACTGCGAAGCTGGTCAACACGGCATCGGAATACGACAGCAGCGTGCGTATCAGCGGCAAAGGCCGGGATGTGGACGCGAAGAACATCATGCAGGTGATGATGCTGGCCGCCAGCAAAGGAACCGATGTGGAGCTCATTGCCGACGGACCGGATGAGGAACAGGCCATCGAAGCATTGGTGGAACTGATTAACGACTATTTCGGTGAGGGTGAGTAAAATAAACACATGACCGATATTCTGGAAAAAAGCCAGGCCCGCCAGCGTCTTCGTTCCCTGAGCGAAGCGCTGGACAGTGGCGCACTGAAGCAGGTTGCCCGCATCCTGAACGGTGGCCTGAGCCCCAGTGATATTGCCCATTTGCTGGAGTCCTCACCGCCCCGGCAGCGGGCCCTGCTGTGGAACCTGGTGGACAAAGACCTCGAAGGCGAGGTTCTCCAGTATCTCAGTGATGATATCCGAGGCTACTTCCTGAGCCAGCTGAACGCTCAGGAACTGGCGGACATCATCGAGGATTTCGAGTCAGACGACCTGGCCGACCTGCTGCAGCAGCTGCCGGATACGGTCATCCAGGAAGTCCTGGAGACCATGGACGAGCAGGACCGGCAACGGGTGGAGGAAGTTCTCTCCTATCCGGAGGACACCGCCGGCGGTCTGATGAACACGGACACCATTACGGTGCGCCCGGACATCAGTATCGATGTTGTGCTCCGCTACCTTCGCAGGCACCGCACCCTGCCACCCATGACCGACAGCCTGATCGTGGTCAGCCGCCGGGACGATTTCATTGGCATGCTGCCCATCACGAAAATGCTGGTCTCCAACCCCGCCTCCACCGTGCGGGAAGTCATGGATACCGACATCGAGCCCATTCCCGTGAGCCTCTCCGACACCAAGGTAGCGACATTGTTTGAACGCTACGACCTGATCTCGGCGCCGGTGGTAAACGAGGAGGGCCGCCTGCTGGGTCGGATCACCATCGATGACGTGGTTGACGTTATCCGGGAGGATGCGGACCACTCACTGATGAGTATGGCGGGTCTGGACGAAGACGAGGACACCTTTGCGCCGGTGTGGAAAACCACCCGTCGCCGTGCCGTCTGGCTGGGCATCAACCTGATTACGGCACTGACCGCCTCCGCCGTCATCGGGCTATTTGAAGACACGATCGCCAAAGTGGTGGCGCTCGCAGTGCTGATGCCAACTGTTGCCAGTATGGGCGGCATTGCTGGTAGTCAGACGCTTACACTGGTGATTCGCGGTATGGCCGTGGGGCAGATCAGCGGCGCCAACGTAGGCTGGCTGCTGAACCGGGAATTTCTGTCAGGGATACTGAACGGCCTGCTCTGGGCCGCCGTGGTGGCGGGTGCAGCCATGCTCTGGTTCCAGGATGTGATGATCGGCGCGATCATTGCTGCCGCGCTGGTGATCAATCTTGTCGCCGCAGCGCTGGTTGGCACGGTTCTGCCACTGTTTCTCAAATCTCGCAATATTGATCCGGCCCTGGCAGGCAGCGTGATTCTCACGACTGTGACCGATGTAGTCGGGTTCATGGCCTTTCTTGGCCTCGCGACGATTTTCTACGCTTAAGCGGATCTCGGATTTATGAAAGACCATCAAGACAACGACGCGCCGGAATACGACGGCCCCAGCAAATCCCAGCTGAAACGGGAAATGCATGCCCTGCAGGATCTGGGCAAGCGGATGCTGGACCTGAGCAACGATCAGCTGGAAACCTTGCCAATCAGCGAGACCCTCCGCGCCGCGATCGAGGAATCCCGCCGTATCCGCCAGAACGAGGCCAAACGACGGCACCTGCAATACATCGGTAAGGTCATCCGACAGGAAGATGATCCTGAAGCCCTGGCGAAAGCCATCGACGCCTTCGATGCCGGTAGCGAAGAACACACCCGCAGACACCACCTGGCGGAACGCTGGCGGGACCGGATGATTGCCGAAGGCGATTCCGTTGTTGGCGAGTTCTTCAGCTACTGCCCCACTGCCGATATGCAGCACCTGCGAAACCTTGCTCGAAACGCCCGAAAAGACGTCGAAAAACAGAAGAACACCGGCCAGGCCCGGAAACTGTTCCGTTATCTCAGGGAGTGCATCGATGACGCCGAGGCCATGTGAGCCGTTGGTTCAACCTTTGAGCCGGCGGTGCTCCCACACCGGCATCCGGGCGCGCAGATTGGCTACCTGATCGGCGTCCAGTTCGGCGGTGACCAGGCCCGGGCCTTCCCCCATTTCCGTCACGATCCGCCCCCAGGGATCACAGATCAGGCTGTGGCCATAGGTGCGACGGCGCTCGCTGTTCTGGCCACCCTGGCCAGGTGCCACTAACCATACCTGGTTCTCGATCGCGCGGGCCCGGATCAGGGGGTACCAGTGGGCATCACCGGTCTGCCAGGTGAAAGCGCTCGGAAGGCAAATCCAGTCGACATCCTGCTCACGCAGCAGCCTGAACAGCTCCGGAAAGCGAAGATCGTAGCAGATCGCCAACCCCAGCTTGCCCGCGGGCGTATCCACGGTCACTATCTGTTCGCCGGGCTCGAAGGTGTCCGATTCACGGTATTGACCATGGGCGTCTTCCACCATGGCATCAAACAGGTGAATCTTGTCGTAACGGGCAACTTCCTCACCCTGGTCATCAAAGACAATGCAGGTTGCCCTGACCCGATCCTCCAGATCTGAGCCGTCCGGTCGTTTGGCCACGGGCATCGATCCGCCAACGATCCAGAGCCCCAGTTTCCGGGCCTGTTCGGCCAGGAAGGTTCTTATGACAGGCTCGGCCCCCGCCTCCTGGCGACCACGATCAATCATCTGACTGGTGGCCAGAACCGCAAAATTCTCAGGCAGTACGGCGACCGAGGCGCCCTGCTCGGCAGCCCGGGCCAGCAGCTGTTCCGCTTCGCGCAGATTGGCGTCAATGTCATGACCGCTGACCATCTGGATGGCTGCGACCCGGTTGGAAACACGCTTGTTCATGACTGCCTCCGATATTGCCAAACAGAAAAGTTATTCGCCGGTGTCAAAAACCCGTTGCAGATTCACTTCCGGCTCGTCCCATGTGCCGGTCACGCTGTAGGTTGCGCTTGTCAGCCTGCTCAAAGGATCGCCCAGAATCTTGTCCAGCACAAACAAGGCGCCGCCGATCGGCGCACCGGCACCCATGAGCAGCGCCGCCAATGGCAGATTCTGAGTCAGGGGCAACACAACCACAAGCCGCATATCCAGCTCCTCGCTGGCCATATTGGTCGTACCACTAAGTTTGAAGGCGCCGGATGGGCCCACTATCTGTAGTTCCGGATCCATGGTCAGCAAGCCATTGATTATCTGCGCCTTGCCCGATATCGCGTCAAAAGCCACCCCCCGCTCATACAGATCGGAAAAGTCGAGCTTCAACCGGCGCCATAGGGTGTCAGAGTTCAGCAGATTGAACACCCGGAACAGTTGCGCCGTGTTGTTTCGCTCCAGGATCACACCCTCATCCAGCCTGAGACTGACCGAGCCACTGAGCTCCGGTATGGAAAGCTCATCCGGACGGCCGGGCCAGTCCAGATCCAGCTCTATGTTGGTCCCCTCGTTGGTGACCGGCATTTCAGTGTCGAGGAGCTCGTTCAGATCCGCGAGCGCCCCCCCGCTGATAGAACCTGTAAACCGGCTGGTTTCCCGGTCTCCGACGATGCTCCAGCTCATATCGCCCAGGAGTGTCAGGGAATTCAGGCGCCCCTCGATGTCATTTACCTGCAACCGGAAAGGTTCGGGGCGGAGCCGGAAGGCCCACTGTCCCAACGATTCGTCGTTCAGTTGCAGTTCCGCAATCGAGACATCGATATCCGGCCAGTTTCCCATATCCAGCGCGCGGAACGCCTCAAGCTGCTCTTCGAGGGTCAGTAATTCCGGCGAATCCTCAGGGGGTGTTTCACTGCGTACGAGCCGTAACACCTGAAAATCGGCCTTCACCGTGTCGCCATTTTGCGGAATTGTCAGTCGGCCTTCGGCGCGTTGCGAGCTGGTGGTCACCACCCACCGGTCACCAAGATCGAGGGCATTGATATCAATATCGTTCAACACCTGCGGGCCAAGGTGCAGGCGGCCAAGACGCAAATCAAACCCGGTCTCTTTCCATAACAGATCGAATGTTGCGCGGTTTTCCCAGTCGCCCGTAATGCCAAGCCCGCCAGCGGCCGAGGGATTGATGGTTGCCCGCAGCGGTGCTGCCTCATCCGCCGTTTTTGACAGTGGCTCCGGCCAGTCAACTGCCAGCCCCTCAAGAGTGGACCGCACTCGGATACCCGACGTTGAATCCGATCCCACGTCCAGGTCCGCGGTATAGGTAACATTGCCCTGCAAACCAAAACCCGAACTGGTCTCAAGTCCCGCCTGCTCAAACACCCCGGGCACCGGTAGCGTTCCTGACTGCCGGATGGTAAGGGCATTGCCCGCCCGGGACTTGCTGAAGGCAATGGTTACCGGTTCATCGAAGAATTCGGCATTCAGAGGACCTCCAGAGAAGCCGTTTTCGCTGTGGTAGGTCAGTTCACCCTGAACCGACCGCCAGGCCAACCCTGCTGAGGGGTAAGAGACGGTGCCTTCCTGAGCGGAAATCTTTACCTCAACCACGGGGGGCTGCTCCGCCCCCAATGGCAAGTCGATACCAAGATCCAGCTGATACTCACCACCATATTCAAGCTTCTGGGCCTCTGAGCCTGCCATATCACCCAGGGGGCTATTTTCCATCCAGAACCCGACCGATTCGCCGGGCACCCGTGCCGAGGTATCCACCCTTATCCGTGTGCCTTGATCGGAGGGCACCACGCGAACCGTCCCGGGATCGAGATCCAGGCCCCCGGT
>NZ_DDOI01000042.1:13926-24196 GCF_002341575.1 Marinobacter sp. UBA2498
GTCTGACCTGCTTCGAGTCGGACCAGCGTGTCGCCATTGTGAACCCTGACACTTCCCCGGGCACCCGTGACCTCTGGCCAGGCGTCATCGTAGCGGACAGATGCCTGTTCGAATTCATAGATCATTGAGGTGACGAAGGAGCCCCGGGGTGCACCAGAACCTATCTGACCATGGCCAAAAAACGTCCCTGAGGTAATATTGGCCTTGAGAATGGCGGTCGTGAGCCAATCGTACAAACCGGGGTTTACCGCCTTAACCGGAACGAAATCCGCCAGCATGTCGGCGTTGCCGTTTTTCACCGACACTTTGAGCCCCAGATTGTCCTCACCCTCTCGATCCATCCTGAGGTCAAAAGCACCGTCCAGTTCGGTGGCCTCGCCGTAACGCATCCGTACGCCATCCGAAAACACACGGGTAATAGCGCCATCCAGCAGCCAGGCCACTTCGCCCTCAAGTACGGGGAATGACCAGGCGCCCCCGAAAAGCTGGGGAAAATCCAGAGAAACGGGCGACTCGCCGGCGGCAATCCGGACATAGCCTCGTTGCCGGTCCAGAGCGATGTCTCCGTTTACAGAGGTAACGCCGGGCGCGCCGCCGTGGGCCCGAACACTGACGTCACGCAACCGGCCGGAAAGCTGAAAGTCTTCCGGGGCGCCCTCGGGGAAGAAGATTCTCAACTGGTCCAGAAAGCCACCGGGCCGATAGTCCTGAAGGGCCCGGAGTGCACGCTCCGGCAATAACGGAAGCCGCGCTGCTAGGCGACGTGTGGGCGCAAGCGGAAGCGCGTCGGCAATGACGGACATGCCTCCCTCCGACGGCGCCAGCCTCAGACTGAAAGGTGAAACCACATCGCCGTCCCAGGTCCACTGGAGCTGCTTCAGATGCCACTCGCCAAGGGCGAAGGCCCCGGATTCGACCACAGTCTCGTCGGTCATCACCGTATCGTGGCGACGCCAGCCAAATCTCGCGCGGATGTCTTCCAGTGGCGCCAGGGATTGAGAGCCAACACCCAACTGCAGATAGGGGGTCCGCACCGTACCGGTCACCTGTTGCAGCAAACCGTTGCGGAACGTAAGCCAGGCTTCCCCGCCAAGATCGAAGCCTTCCACCCGGAGGGATCGCCACTGGTACTCGTCAACCAGTCCGTCGAACAGCCGGCCGGAATCGACGCCAAGGTACAACTGGCCGGTAAAGTCGCCCCGGAAAAAATGCTGGCCCACAAGGGCAAAACTGGCCAGCTGCTGGGTGGTACCAGACTGCATGGCACGGCCGGATGCGTGGAACAATCCACGGCGGTAGTCGAGATCCAGCTGGGGAATATCCAGATGGCGCAGGTTGCCCTGGTTATCCCGGATACCAAGATTGACGCGTGTAATCTTGACGTAAGGATCAGAGAGCCAGTCACCGGCAAGCTCCAGCCACTCCTGCAACTGATTGCTGACCGGTTCCGGTATTTCTGCGCCTCTCACCGCAACATCACCGCCGCGCTCCTGATTCACGGTCAGTTCCAGACCGTCTGCCTGGAAGTCCTCAAAGACAATCCTCAGACGCATCAGCGAGGCCAGCGCAGCAAAGCGGATATTCAGATGCTGGAGGTTGGCAACGACAATTCCGGTGTCAGGGTGAGTGACCTGAATGTCGCTGGCCGTAAAGGCGGGGTCGAGCCAGTACCACTGGGAGGAAAGGCCACCGATGCTGACATCATGGCCCAGTCGGTCTGACAGCTCACGAGCCAGATCATCGCGAAAGCTGTCCACATTCTGGGTCAGTTGGCGGCCAAGACCGGCGTATAAGGCCAGCAGCACCAGAAGTGTCAGCAGCATCCACCAGATCAGGCTGGCGAGCCGCGCCAAAAGCCGAACCGGAGGGCTCTCGGGCAGGTTCTCCGGAAGCGGCGGTTCGTGGTCAGCGGAGGACATTCAGACCCCTTAACCCGGTAACCGGCGCAGTTTCCCGGCATCAGAGCAGAACAACATCATACTGCTCTTGGCTGTAGAAGGGCTCCACCTGGAAGCGAATGGTCTTGCTGATGAAGGTTTCAAGATCGGCCACGTTATCGGATTCCTCATCCAGCAGGCGATCCACCACGCTCTGGGAGGCCATCACCAGATAGCTCTCGGCATCATAGGCGCGATTAACCCGGAGAATTTCCCGGAAAACCTCATAGCAAACGGTCTCGGTGGTTTTCAGAAAACCCCGTCCATCGCAGATGGGGCAAGGTTCGCAGAGCACCTGACCAAGGCTCTCGGTGGTTCGTTTGCGGGTCATTTCCACCAGGCCCAACTCGGAGACGCCGGTGATCTTGGTCTTGGCGTGATCCCGCTCCAGCATCTTCTCCAGCATCCGGTGGACCTGGCGCTGGTGCTCGGGATCTTCCATGTCGATAAAATCGATGATGATAATGCCGCCCAGGTTTCGCAGGCGCAGCTGACGACTGATGGCCCGAGCCGCTTCCAGGTTGGTCTTGAAGATGGTTTCTTCCAGATTCCGGTGCCCGACGAACGCCCCGGTATTGATATCAATCGTGGTCATGGCTTCGGTCTGGTCGATAATCACATAACCACCGGACTTGAGCTGGACCTTTCGGCTCAGGGCCTTCTGGATTTCGTCCTCGACCGAGTAGAGGTCAAATATAGGGCGCTCGCCCGGGTAGTACTCGACCTTGTCGGCAAATTCCGTAACGAACTCCTCGACAAACTCCATCACCCGCTGATGACTCTCGCGGCTGTCGATACGCACCTTTTCGGTCTGGGGCCGGATCAGGTCACGGATGGTGCGAATGAACAACGGCAGATCCTGATACACAACCGCCGGCGCCTGAACCCGGGCAATTCGCTCGTGTATGGACTGACTTAACCGGTGCAGATAAGCCATGTCGCCAATCAGATCCTCAGGTGACGCCGCTTCCGCGGCCGTCCGGATAATATAGCCGCCCTGAACATCCGGATCCTCGGCGGCGGCCTCCTCAACGAGCGTTTTCAGCCGAGCCCGCTCGGTGTCGTCCTCAATTCGCTGCGAAATACCAACGTGGCTGACGCCTGGCATAAACACCAGATACCGCGACGGAATTGAAAGCTGGGTGGTCAGGCGGGCCCCCTTTGTACCGATCGGATCCTTGGTAACCTGGACGACCAGTGACTGCCCTTCCCGAAGCAGGCTTCGAATATCGGGAACGGTTTTGGGAATATCGGCGGGCTCATCGCCATTGGACTGACTCGGAACCACATCGGACGCATGAATGAATGCGGCCCGTTCCAGACCAATATCGACGAACGCCGCTTCCATGCCCGGTAGAACGCGCACCACCTTGCCCTTGTAGATGTTGCCGACAATGCCTTTCCTGCTGGTGCGCTCTATATAGGCTTCCTGCAGCATGCCGTTTTCAACCAGGGCCACCCTCGTTTCCACCGGGGTGACGTTGATCAGGATCTCTTCGCTCATAATGTTTGGCTCTCCAGACTGCGCGGCCAGTTTTTCCAGACCGGGTAACCGGCACCAGCCAGCAATGCGGCGGTTTCCTGCAGCGGCAGACCAACCACGGCACTGTAGCTACCCCGGAGCTCATTAACAAAAATACCACCAAGGCCCTGAATTCCATAACTCCCGGCCTTGTCCATGGGTTCGCCGCTGGCCACGTAGGCTTCGATCTCTCCTTCCGAAAGCTCCCTGAAACAAACCTCGGTATTGACCAGAACCGACTGGCATTGCCCTTCAGTGGCCAGCGCCACGGCAGTCATGACCTGGTGGGTGGCACCGGAGAGGCGGACCAGGGTTTCCCGGGCATCGGCCGGGTCTATCGGCTTACCGAGTATCTCGCCATCGAGCACCACGGAAGTATCCGACCCCAGAACCAGGCATTCCGGTGAGGACCCAGCCACAACCAGCGCCTTCTCCCGGGCCAAACGTTCCACATAGCGTTCCGGGGATTCATCGGGCTCCGGTGTTTCGTCGATGTCCGCCGGACGAACCGAAAAATTCAGGCCGATTTGCTGCAACAGCTCCGCCCGGCGCGGCGAAGCCGAGGCGAGAATGATTGATGGCATGGCTAACCCAGTTTGCGGTTAATGTTGTCCAGCAGGATACAGAATACCGGCCATACCAGGGCGCTGGTCAGGGCCGGCCAGAGGTAGCTGAAGCCAGCATCATCAGCCCCCAGCAATTGCTTTACAAAATGCACCAGCATCTGATTGATGCCCAACAACAGGAACACCATCAGGCACTGCTGGGGCATTGGATACATGCGCAAACGCTGGTGGATAGTAAGCACCAGAAAAGCGATCAAGGCCATCGCCATGGCATTCACGCCAAGAGGCGTGGCTTCCAGCACATCCAGAAGCAGGCCCAGACACCAGGCCAGCAGGATGCCGAACTGGGCCGGAGCCCGGAATGTCCAGTAGAAAACAACCAGCCCCAACCACTCCGGGCGGAACTCGAACCAGCCCACAGGAAACAGGGAAATACTGAACACCAGGGCAACGATCACGGAAAGCACAAAGACCGGATAGCTGATTACGGACAACATCAGTCCTGCCCTCCCTGGCTGGCATCTTCGGCGACGTTGGCAGCGGATGCGTCCTCACCCTCGTCGGTTTCGATCGGCGCGGCATTTTCCGCAGGGAATACTACCAGCACCAGACGGCTCTGGTTGAGTTGCGCCTTGGGTGTGGCTTCAATGGAGACAAAAGGTTCGCCCGGCTCTTTGGATATTCGACTGACTTCCGCGACCGGGTAGCCCCTCGGAAAACGGCCACCAAGACCGGAACTGACGAGCAGGTCGCCCTCGCGAATATCCGCCGTATCCGGCACATGAACGAGATCCAGGGTATCCGTATCGCCGGTACCCAGCAGGATGGCGCGCAAACCGTTACGCACAACCTCCACCGGAACGGCGTGGCTGCTGTCGGAGACGAGCAAGACGCGGGAGGTAATCTGGCTGCTCTGCACCACCTGGCCCATCAGACCATGGGCGTCCAGAATGGCCTGGCCCGGCGACAAGCCGTCACTGCGCCCTTTGTTGATAATAATTTCGTGGGAAAAGGGATCCGGGGAGACACCGACCACCTCGCCAACGATGACGCGGTCATCCAATACTTCTGATGAGTTCATCAGGCGGCGCAGCTCGTTGTTCTCGGAAGCAAGCGCGGCGTATTTCAGGGCGCGACGCTCGAGGATCAGCAAACGAGCCCGGAGATCTTCATTCTCTTCCTGAAGATCCTGTTTATTTTCAAACAGCCCGGCGAACCAGTCGGAAAATTCGTAGGGCGCATTCCCCAGCCAGTACACGGGTGCCAGACCGGTTGCAATGGTACTTCGCACCGTTGAGAGCTTGTCGAAACGCGCATCGGCAACCACCAGGGCTGCCGATACGAGAAGAACAATGAGGAGTCTGAAGCCGGGAACAGGCCCCTGGACAAAGATGGTTTTAATGGCGAGCCCTCCCCACAGGATTATCCCTCCTGGGAGAACATTCCGATGCCACCCCGGTCAATCACTTCCAGCGCCTTGCCGCCACCACGGGCCACACAGGTCAGCGGGTCTTCAGCGATAATCACCGGCAGGCCGGTTTCCTCGCTGATCAGTTTGTCCAGCCCGCGCAGCAGTGCGCCGCCGCCGGTCAGAACAATACCGCGCTCGGCAATGTCGGACGCCAGCTCGGGCGGAGACTGTTCCAGAGCACTCTTGACGGTCTGAACGATCTGCGCCAGGGATTCCTGCAGCGCGTCGAGAATCTCTTCGCTGTTGAGGGTAAATGCCCGGGGCACACCTTCGGCGAGGTTGCGACCGCGCACATCGATCTCGCGGATTTCGAGGCCTTCGTATGCGCAACCGATTTCGTGCTTGATACGCTCGGCGGTGGAGTCACCGATCAGGCTGCCGTAGTTGCGGCGCACGTAGGTAACGATGGCTTCATCGAATTTGTCACCGCCAACCCGCACAGACTCGGCGTAGACGATGCCGTTCAGGGAGATAATGGCGATTTCGGTGGTACCACCACCAATGTCCACGATCATGGAGCCGCTGGCTTCTTCAACCGGCAGACCGGCACCAATGGCGGCGGCCATGGGCTCTTCGATCAGGAAGACTTCCCGGGCACCAGCACCGAGGGCGGATTCGCGAATGGCTTTGCGCTCTACCTGGGTGGACTTGCTGGGAACACACACCAGCACTCTCGGGCTCGGGGTAATGAAGCTGTTCTCATGCACCTTATGAATAAAGTGCTGGAGCATTTTTTCGGTTACCACAAAATCTGCAATCACGCCGTCTTTCATGGGGCGGATAGCGGTGATGTTGCCCGGTGTACGGCCGAGCATGCGCTTGGCTTCAGCGCCGACAGCGGCAACCATTTTCTGAGAGTTGTTGGTGCGAATGGCCACTACCGAGGGCTCGTTCAGCACGATTCCGCGCTCACGCACGTAGATCAGGGTGTTGGCGGTGCCCAGGTCGATGGACAGATCGCTGGAGAAGATGCCTCGGAGTCTTTTTATCAACATTCGTGTAGTTTCAACCTGAGAGTTGCAGTCGCAAAGAAAAGATGCGGCAACTTTAGCAGTGAGCACCCCTGCAGGCAAGGCGCTAACGGGCCTCAAGCCTTACGGTTCACACATTTACCTTATGGGCTGGGGCCTCCCGCCATTGTTCGAATCTGTTACCATGGTCCACCTGATTTTCCGGCTTCGGTGTAGGGCCGCTCGGAGATCCCTTTTCAAAACACGCTACGAGCACGTCCATGTGCGCTTGTTTCGGGCCATCCTTGGCCCTCTACAGTTTTGAAAAGGGATCTCCGAACGTCCCCGCAGTTCAGAGCGGCCCTCTTTTTTCAAAACATTTATTAATGACATTTCATTTATCTGGGAGGCAATGCGTGACCATTTCCCGTGAGGACATTGAGAAAGTCGCTGTGCTCGCCCGCATTCGTGTGGATGACGAGCAGGTTTCGGCTCTGGAGAAGGATCTGGGCAACATCCTGGATCTGGTGGATCAGTTGGGTGCTGCCGACACCAATTCGGTTGAGCCCATGGCCCATCCGCTGAATGCAGTGCAGCGCCTGCGCGCTGACGAGGTAACCGAGACCAATCAGCGTGAGGCGTTCCAGGCGATTGCGCCGGCTACCGAGAACGGGCTTTATCTGGTTCCCAGAGTGATTGAGTGAAAGGACAAGTCATGCATAACAAATCCGTAGCAGAGCTTTCCCGGGAGCTGGAGAGCGGCCAGGTTTCCAGCGTGGAGCTGACCCAGGAGTTCCTCGACCGCATCAAGCGGGAAGATTCGAAGTACAACAGCTTTATTACCGTGACCGAAGAGCAGGCCCTGGCCGATGCCCGGGTCGCGGATGACCAGCGTGCGGCGGGGAATGCGACGCCCTGGACGGGGATCCCGTTTGCGCACAAGGACATTTTCTGTACCAACGGCGTTCGGACCACTTGCGGTTCGAAGATGTTGGAGAACTTTGTTCCGCCTTATGATGCCACCGTTACGGCGAATTTCCGCCAGGCCGGTGCGGTGTGCCTGGGCAAAACCAACATGGACGAGTTCGCCATGGGGTCGTCCAACGAGAACAGTTATTTTGGCGCAGTGACCAACCCCTGGGGCCTGAGTGAAGGCAACAAGCGGGTGCCGGGCGGTTCGTCTGGCGGGTCGGCTGCGGCGGTTGCCGCTCGACTGATTCCGGCGGCTACCGCCACGGATACAGGCGGCTCGATCCGTCAGCCGGCGGCACTGTGTGGTGTTACTGGCCTGAAGCCGACTTATGGCCGGGTGTCCCGGTACGGGATGATTGCCTTTGCGTCCAGTCTCGACCAGGGCGGCACTATGGCTCGCACAGCAGAAGATA
This sequence comes from Marinobacter sp. UBA2498, assembly GCF_002341575.1. Lineage (NCBI taxonomy): Bacteria > Pseudomonadati > Pseudomonadota > Gammaproteobacteria > Pseudomonadales > Marinobacteraceae > Marinobacter > Marinobacter sp. UBA2498. The sequence continues at coordinate 21,758 of NZ_DDOI01000042.1, forward strand.
ATGCGCTGATGCTGAATGTGATGGCAGGTTTTGATCCGAAGGACTCGACGTCTATTGACCGCGAGGTGCCGGATTACACCGCCACGCTGAACGAGCCCCTAAAAGGTTTAAGAATCGGCCTGCCCAGGGAATATTTCAGCGATCAGCTAAGCCCGGCGATGGAGCAGCAGGTTCGCAACGCAGTAAAGGAATACGAGAAACTGGGCGCCACCGTTAAAGAGGTGTCGCTGCCAAACGCGAAGCTCGCGATTGCTGCCTACTATGTAATTGCTCCAGCAGAGGCGTCCGCCAACCTGTCCCGTTTTGACGGGGTACGCTATGGCTACCGCTGCGAGGATCCCAAGGACCTGATGGATCTTTACACCCGCTCCCGCGCGAAGGGTTTTGGTGAAGAGGTGAAACGTCGGATTCTCGTGGGCACCTACGCTCTCTCTGCCGGCTATTTCGATGCCTATTATCTCAAAGCCCAGAAGGTGAGGCGGCTGATCCAGCAGGATTTCATCAATGCCTTCAAGGAAGTGGATGTGCTGATGAGCCCCACCACGCCCTCGCCGGCATTTATTCAGGGTGAAAAAACCAGCGATCCTGTGACCATGTACCTGGAAGACGTATTCACCATCGCCATCAACCTGGCGGGTGTACCGGCCATGTCGGTACCGGCCGGTTTCGTGGACGGTCTCCCGGTGGGTCTTCAGATAATCGGGGATTATTTCTCCGAGGCGCGTCTGCTGAACGCCGCCCATCAGTTCCAGCAGGTGACCGACTGGCACCAGCGTGAACCGCAATAAGCCCGGGACAGGCCCCTTACAGGAGAGAGCAACTATGCAGTGGGACATTGTGATCGGGCTGGAAATTCACGTTCAGCTCGCCACCAAGACCAAGATTTTTTCCGGCTCCAGCACCTCTTACGGCGCCGAGCCCAACACCCAGGCCAACGCGGTTGACCTGGCCATGCCCGGCACTCTGCCGGTGCCTAATGAGCAGGCGTTCCGCTATGCGGTGATGTTTGGCCTGGCCGTGAACGCCCAGATCGAGCGCCGTTCGGTATTCGAGCGGAAGAACTACTTTTACCCGGACCTGCCCAAGGGCTACCAGACCACCCAGCTGGAGCGCCCGATTGTCGGCCCCGGTTTCGTGGACATTGATCTGCCGAACGGTGAGACCAAGCGCGTTCGCATTCACCACGCCCACCTGGAAGAGGATGCCGGCAAATCCCTGCATGAGGATTTCCACGGCATGACCGGCGTGGATCTCAACCGGGCCGGCACACCGCTCATTGAGGTGGTCACCGAACCGGATATGAACAACGCGGAAGAAGCCGTCGCCTTCGCGAAGAAGCTGCACAGCATCGTGACATCCCTGGGCATCTGCGACGGCGACATGTCCCAAGGCTCCATGCGTTTCGACGTGAATATTTCGTTGAAACCGAAGGGGTCCGACACTCTGGGCACACGTACCGAAACCAAGAACCTGAACTCGTTCCGGTTCATGGAGCAGGCCATTGCCCACGAAGTTGAGCGGCAAATGGACGTTCTGGAAGACGGCGGCAGCATCGTGCAGGAAACCCGCCTGTATAACGGCGACCGTGACGAATCCCGCTCCATGCGCACCAAGGAAGAAGCCAACGACTACCGCTACTTCCCCTGCCCGGACCTGCTGCCGGTAGAAATCGATGATTCCTTCATTGAAGAAGCCCGCAACAGTCTCCCGGAACTGCCGGACGCCCGCAAAGTCCGCTTTATGGACCATTACGGCCTGAACGACTACGACGCCAGCCTGCTCAGCGGCGACTCAAAACTGGCCACGTTCTTTGAAGAAGCGGCCAGCCAGGGCAAAGACGCAAAGCTGGTCGCCAACTGGATCCAGGGCGAATTCTCTGCGCGCCTGAATGCAGAGGAGAAATCGGTTGCCGATTCGCCCATCAGCGGTGCTCAGCTGGGCGATCTGGTGGTACGGATTGCCGACAATACGATTTCATCCGCCGGCGCAAAGAAGGTGTTCGAGGCGCTGTGGTCCGGTGAGAACGACAGCGTTGACGCCATCATCGATGCCAAGGGGCTGAAGCAGGTGTCTGACACCGGCGCCCTGGAAGCCATGGTAGACGAGGTTCTGGCGGGCATGCCGGATCAGGTGGCGCAGTATCAGAACGAGGAAGACCCGAAGAAGCGCAAGAAGATGCTTGGGGGTTTCATGGGGCCTCTGATGAAGGCCTCCAAAGGTCAGGGGAATCCCAAGCTGTTTAATGAGATTCTTGTTCGCAAGCTTGGGGGGTGACCCTTTTGGCTTGGGTCGTGGTTTCTGACTGCGGCCCTAGCCTGCTAGCTTGGGGGGACTGCCATGGTGGGTAGAGCCTCCCAAAAAACGCCCGTGAATACATCCCTGTAGGGCTTCGTCGCGCCATCCCTGGCGCTCCAGATTTTTGGGAGGCTCTACCCACCA
>NZ_DDOI01000042.1:24327-24520 GCF_002341575.1 Marinobacter sp. UBA2498
TTTTGGGAGGCTCTACCCACCACGGCACTCGAGCTGGCGGCGTGCCCTCGCGAAGACAGGCCATCAAAACAAAATGATAGGTCGGATTACGGCTTCACCTGATCCGACCTACTGACCTTGTTTATCCGGCCCGATTGCTCCCTATCCCTGAAGATTCTGAGGCCTTGGCGGGGTGTGACTCCCAAAAATGTCG
>NZ_DDOI01000042.1:24642-25588 GCF_002341575.1 Marinobacter sp. UBA2498
TCGTAGCGGTTTTTGGGAGGCACACCCCGCCGAGGCCTACCCCCAAATTCGGCAGGCTAGGTGCCCAAGCCGGAAGCCATCAAAGAAGCCGAGCCCAAAGATCATGCTCATCGGCATGCTCAACAACCGCCTGAACAATCTCACCCGGAACAAGGTCGGTCTCGTCGTTAAGGTAAACCATACCGTCAATCTCCGGCGCGTCTGCCTTGGAGCGACCAATGGCGCCTTCCTCGTCGACCTCGTCAATCAGCACATCAATCGTCTGGCCGATTTTGGCCTGTAGGCGGGCTGCTGAAATCTCTGCCTGTTTTTCCATGAAACGGGCCAGGCGCTCTTCTTTGACTTCCTCGGGAACCGCACCTTCCAGTTCGTTGGCTTTGGCGCCTTCCACCGGGCTGTATTTGAACGCGCCAACACGATCCAGTTGAGCCTCGTCGAGCCAGTCCAGCAGGTACTGGAAGTCTTCCTCGGTTTCACCGGGGAAGCCGACGATGAAGGTGGAGCGGATGGTGAGCTCGGGGCAGATTTCCCGCCATTTGCGGATGCGCTCCAGGGTTTTGCTGTCGTGGGCCGGGCGCTTCATGGCCTTGAGTACTTTCGGGCTGGCGTGCTGGAACGGGATGTCCAGGTACGGCAGGATTTTTCCCTCGGCCATCAGTGGAATGATGTCGTCGACATGAGGATAGGGATAAACGTAGTGCAGGCGTACCCAAACGCCCATTTCGCCGAGCGCTTCACACAGTGACTGCATCTTGGTCTTGAGCGGCCGCCCCTGCCAGAAGCCGGTGCGGTATTTGGTGTCGACGCCGTAGGCGGAGGTGTCCTGGGAGATGACCAACAGCTCTTTTACACCGGCATCCACCAGGCGCTGGGCCTCATCCATCACATCGCCGATGGGGCGGCTGACCAGGTCGCCGCGCATGGAGGGGATGATGCAGAAGGTGCA
>NZ_DDOI01000042.1:25729-35431 GCF_002341575.1 Marinobacter sp. UBA2498
TCGGTGAACGGATCGTGCTGCTTTTTCTGCGGAACGAACTCGTGAACCGCGCCGACCACTTCTTCATAGGCGTGGGGGCCGGAAACCGCCAGAACACCAGGGTGAGTATCGCGAATCTTGTCGGCCTCTACACCCATACAACCGGTGACAATCACCTTGCCGTTCTCGCTGATGGCCTCACCGATCGCATCCAGCGACTCCTGTTTGGCGGCATCGATAAATCCGCAGGTGTTGACCACAACAATGTCAGCGTCGTCATAGGTCGGCACAACATCGTAGCCGTCCAGCCTGAGCTGCGTGAGAATGCGCTCGGAGTCGACGAGAGCCTTGGGACAACCGAGGCTGATGAAACCGACTTTGCCGTTGCCGGACGAGGCAGGGGTCTGGGTGTTATCTGTCATAGAAGGCTTGGAATTCCCGGAGCTCAGCGCGAGCCCACAAATGAATGAAGGGCTATATTTTACACCAGCTCAGGGACCGCCTGCAGCAAAAGTCCGACGAGTATTGGAACGGATGGAAACTGACGGACGTCAAAATTTGTGACGTCTTGTTCAGAAAGATTTAACAAATCTGCCACTATAGGCGGCAGGCTTCTTGCTGATCACAAAGTAAACAACTACACTTTCATTCGCTTATCATGCGTTTAAGTGTTTTTCTGGAAGGGATTTATGGGAAAGGCAGCATCATTCGCAACCAGACACGCCAGAAGAGTCAACATGAAACCTGTCGCCGCCAAATTGAATTTGCGCAACCAACAGCGAGTGGACGTAGCCACCGACATTACTATTGAGAAATCGGACGGCTGCTGCCTGACCTGTTCGGTATCCAATCTCTCCCGCACGGGCGTTATGATTTCCTGTAATCAGGAAACGGTGAAACAACTCATTCCCGAGCAAAAGGCCCCGGCTCCAGGACACTGGATTGCCGTGAAGACCCGATTCTCCGTGCCGGTGGTTGCAACGCAACCGGTTTCCATTATTGCCGACGGCAACATCGTTCACATGCGACGCATCGCAAGGGACGAATTTCAGCTGGGCATCCAGTTCGCTGAGTTTGAAGGTAACGGCTTCGATTACGTCGATCGCTACGTTGCCAAGTTGCTGGCCGACTCCCGCAATCCGGCCTGAACGTCACCGTCTGCTCACTCACGGTCAGAGCCTGCCACTGCTATATTGTTATAACGCCAATTTCTAGTTGGGCGTCTTCTTATGCCCTTACCCCCTCTGGTATAGTTGCCGTATTCATTCGCACAGCCAACACGGCCCGCACGGCGGCAACGGATTATCATGACCACATATAACCTCACGCACCTGAAACAGCTGGAAGCGGAAAGCATCCACATCATCCGGGAAGTGGCAGCCGAGTTCGACAATCCGGTAATGCTGTATTCCATCGGCAAGGACTCCGCGGTAATGCTGCACCTGGCCCGCAAGGCCTTTTATCCGGGTAAACCGCCCTTCCCTCTCATGCACGTGGACACCACCTGGAAATTCCGGGATATGATCAACTTCCGGGACCGCAAGGTGAAGGAATACGGTCTGGACCTGATCGTTCACAAGAACGAGGACGGCATCAGACAGGGCATTGGCCCATTCACTCACGGCAGTGCCAAGCACACCGACGTAATGAAAACCCAGGCCCTCAAGCAAGCCCTGGACAAGTACAAGTTTGATGCGGCGTTCGGCGGCGCCCGCCGGGACGAAGAAAAATCCCGTGCCAAGGAGCGTGTCTATTCCTTCCGCGACGAATACCACCGCTGGGACCCCAAGAACCAACGTCCTGAACTCTGGAACATCTACAACGGCAAGATCAACAAGGGCGAAAGCATTCGGGTATTCCCGCTGTCCAACTGGACCGAGCTGGATATCTGGCAGTACATCTACCTGGAAAATATCGAGATCGTTCCCCTTTACTACTCCGCGGTGCGCCCGGTGGTTGAGCGCGACGGCACCCTGATCATGGTGGACGATGACCGAATGCCGCTGAAAGAAGGCGAGAAGCCGATGATGAAATCCATCCGCTTCCGCACCCTCGGCTGCTACCCGTTAACCGGCGCCATTGAATCCGAAGCCACCACGTTGCCGGAGATCATCCAGGAAATGCTGCTGGCCACCAGTTCCGAGCGTCAGGGTCGCGTTATCGACCATGATTCAGCCGGCTCCATGGAACAGAAAAAGCGGGAAGGGTACTTCTAAGATGTCACACCAGTCTGATCTGATTGCGGAAGATATTCAGGCCTACCTGAAACAGCACGAAAACAAGGAACTCCTGCGCCTGCTCACCTGCGGCAGCGTGGACGACGGCAAGAGCACGCTGATTGGTCGCCTGCTGCATGACACCAAGATGATCTATGAAGATCACATGGCCAGCCTGAAAACCGACAGTGCCAAGATGGGCACCACCGGCGAGAAGCTGGACCTGGCCCTGCTGGTAGACGGCCTGCAGGCGGAGCGCGAACAGGGCATCACCATTGATGTTGCCTACCGGTATTTCTCCACCGACAAGCGCAAGTTCATCATCGCCGACACTCCGGGCCACGAGCAGTATACCCGCAACATGGCCACCGGCGCGTCCACGGCGCAGGTGGCGATCCTGATGATCGATGCCCGCCACGGTGTGCTGACCCAGACCCGCCGGCATTCCTACATTGCCTCGCTGTTGGGCATCCGCCACATTGTGGTCGCCATCAACAAGATGGATCTGGTGGATTTCAGCGAAGAGCGCTTCAACGAGATCCGGGACGACTATCTGGCGTTTGCCGCCAAACTGGGCCTGAAGGACATCCGCTTCGTGCCGATTTCCGCCCTGGAAGGCGATAACGTGGTGAACAAGAGCGAGCACACCCCCTGGTTCACCGGCCAGCCGCTGATGGAAATCCTGGAAACCGTGGAAGTCGGTCGGGACAAGAACCTGGAGCATTTCCGCTTCCCGGTTCAGTACGTAACCCGCCCGAACCTGAACTTTCGCGGCTTCTGCGGCACCATCGCCTCCGGCGTGATCCGCCCGGGCGAGAAAATCATGGCGCTGCCCTCCCGGCGCACCAGCACGGTGAAAGAGGTGGTAACCTTCGACGGCAACCTTGAAGAAGCCTATATCGACCAGGCGATCACCCTCACGCTGACCGACGAAATCGACGTCAGCCGTGGCGACATGCTGGTAAAAGCGGAAGATGAGCCTGAAGTGGGCAACCGTTTCCTCGCCAACATCGTCTGGATGACCGACGCGCCGCTGGAAACCGGTCGCCTCTATGACATCAAGCTGGGCCCCACCTTCTCATCGGCCACGGTGAGAAAGATTCAGCATCAGACAGACGTAAACACGCTGGAAAAACGGGAAAACCCTCCGGAACTGAACTTGAACGAAATCGGCCTGTGCGAACTGACCCTGAGCCAACCCGTTGCGTTCGATCCTTATCCCAACAACCACGCAACCGGCAGTTTTATCGTTATCGACCGGCTGAGCAACGTGACCATCGGCGCGGGCATGATCGCAGGAACCTCGGAAACGGTGGAATCGCTGGACCCGGTCAGCGCTGACGAGCGCCGGCGTCGTCTGGCCCAGAAGCCTGCCATCATCGCGTGCAATGGCAAGCAGGCAGCGGCCCTGGCCTTGTCCCTGGAACGGGCGCTGTTTGATCAGGGTAAAACGTCCATCGTGCTCAGCGAAGACAACGCCGGCACTGTCGATGATCGCCGCCGCTTCGCACAGGTCATCAGCGCCCACGGCGTCATCGCGATTGCGGCAAAGCTCGGCTCGGACATCGCCTCGGCTTCCATCTGCGCAGACGACAGTGAAGAAATCGCAGGCGCGGTCAGCAAACTGGTGCAAGACCTGGTGCGCAACAAGCGAATCTGAGCCGAATGACGGATGAAAGGCCCCCGCTGGCAGTGGACGCCGCCGGGGCTTTTTTTCGGATATCAGCCTCAGAACTTGGCGGCCAGAGTCAGCCAGAGCTTGTCAGTATCCACTTTTCCGGTTGCTGCATCTCCGGCCATGTAGCGAGCGTATTTAATACCTGCTGAGTAGTTCTCCGCAAACTTGCGCTGATAGACCACATCAACCTCGCTACCCAAGTCACTGGCACCGCCAGGCGAGTCACTGGCCCTGAAGTCATGATATTTAAGGGTCAGGCCGCCGCCCGCCACGGGTGCCTTTACGCTGAGCGACGCGTCTTCCAACCCGACCAGCGGGGTGTTCAGAAACTGGTCAGCCCAGCCGTTCTGACCGTGCAGGGTTGCCAGTGGTGTAGAGAAGCCGTAGTTGCCATTATCCGACCCAAGGACTTCAAGTCCCGCTGAAACAATGACGCCCGCGATATCAATGCCCGCATTCAGCTTGTAATACTCGGCATCAAAATCAGCACCGCCCGATTCTGCCTCCTGGATCGCATATTCGGCTTCGTAGATTATCCCCAGCGGCTCAAGGTCATACCCGCCAACATAACGAAGCCCGACGGTGTCGAGCGAGTTGTCAACGCCTTCATCAATTTCCAGCAGATAGGCATAGCCGGTCAGCTTGCCGAGGGGTGTTTGGTAGGCAACGTTGACTATGTGATCCTTGGATGGCAGGTCCTGGCTCTCGGCAAAGATGCGGTTGCGCTGACTCAGGAAGGCGTAGTCGATTGCGAGGTTGGTTGACGGGGTGTAAGTCAGGCGGGCCGCATCAAACGTCTGGCGATCCTGGCGCCAGCCAACGTCGCCAATAAACCGGTGATTGTCGTAAGTTATCACCTGACGCCCCAACCGACCGGTTATATCTCCGAACCTGTACTGAAGGTAAGCCTGGTCCAGCTCTGTTGTCTCGGGATCGGCAATAACAGAGTAATTTGGATTCTTCCCCAGCGTGTCGTTGTAGTCGTCAAGCCCAGCCACGTTCCGAACGTCCTCAAACTCGACAAGCCCGGATAACCCATTGTAATCCGCAGTACGATAGCCAAGGCGGGTTCGCAAAGTTACGCTTTCCGCGTCCCTGAGTGCATTGTCCTGTTGCACCTGTTCGAAACGCAAGCGAAGATCTCCGTATACCTCGCCCTTACTCAGGGCTTCATGAAACCCGGTCTGTGCGGCCTGCACCGAGCCACCCATCAGGGCAATCGCTATCGCCAATCCGGCCTTTTTCATTACACATTGCATCGCAGTTCTCCGTTTCTGTTAAACTGACTGGTCAAGAGGAGACCGAAGAAAAATTCCGAGCCGCCTCACTGGCCATTTGCCAAAAAAAAAAGCGCCTATTGAACCGAAGAAATCTCCGGGCCAATAAGCGCTTTTGCTTGAGTGACTTATTCCACGAGAATTGTGTCGCACGACACAACGCGACTCTTCCCGCTGACCTGAACCATAAGCATGGATTGCGCCAATTCTTGTTCAGGCCTTTACTCTGGCGCTTCCGACCCTTTCCCAACCTCTGCGGGGTAGCCCTGCCAAGCCTGAAAACTGCCCCTTATTCAGGCACAGGCACAGACATGGAGCAGTCAAAGTGCGGGTCCCGAAGGCGGCTTCAGAGCTGAAAAGGCGATATTGCGGAATTCTCACGTGTCAAAATCGGCTTTGAACGATAATGCATCAGGATGGGTGGAAATTTGGATTTCCGCGTTTTTCATAATAAGCTGCCGCTCCTTGGACTATGGCCTTCTCTCCCATATCACTCACTGCGCAACCCATTGGATTTGACTGGCTTTACCATCCCGATGAAACGCTCATCATGGAGGCCTTTCAGTCAGGACAACGGCAACAGGGTAATTAACCATGGCAATCAAACACCTGAGGTCTGCCTTTTTTACGCATTTCCAGCCGGACCAGGCAGCCCATCTCAGTGCCGGAGACTCTCTGAGGGAGCCCGGTGGCGACTACGAGGGCCTGCACAAGCAGATGAAGCGGCTGTTCAACAGCAAGCCCGGTAAGAAATACGGCCGGTTTTCCGAAGATCTGGGCGAGTGCCCGTTCAGCGCCTGGCTGAACGACTACCTGGAAGACAAGCAAACCTTCAGCGCCATGACCGACCGCCTGTTCGGGCAGTGGCAGGAGCTCCTGACCGGCAGTCAGGAGGAGTTCGATGGCCATCTGATGATCGTCCACGATGCCCTAGCGGACGCCGAGGTGGTTTACCTGTTTATCCTGGAAACCGACAGCGCCATGCGGTTCGATGGCAACCAGTCACTGGATGCGACCGACGTCCTGAGCCTCTCCCGTCTGAACCTGGCCGTTCGCATCGAGCTGGACGACTGGCGCGGCAACAACCCGGCGGAAAACTACCTGACACTGGTCCACGGCCGCGGCACCGGCGAGCCAGGAGAGCTGTTTATCCGTTTGTGCGGGTTTACCAATCAGGTGGATGTGGAAAAGGAAACCATGACCTTCCTGGATGCGGTGGAAGCTTTTGCCAAGTCCTCCGAGCCCGAGAAAGCCGGAGAGGTTCGCAACAAGGCCTATGAGTTCTGTAAGGAGCAGCATGCCCTGGGCGAGCCGGTCGAAATCGAGGCATTGTCCGGCTACCTAGACGAGAGTGAGCCGCAACGCTTCAAGGAGTTTGCCTCAAAAACTGCTGAACTGCCGGAAAGCGGCGTGCTGCACCCGGACCATCGGAAAGTGAAAAAGCTGGTACGGATTGCAGGCTCCGGAGGCGGAATGAGCGTGTCCTTCTCTTCCGACCTGGTGAATCAGGCGGTTTACTACGACCGTGACAAAGATGCCCTGACGATTACCCGGCTTCCCAAGGCTTTGCGGGAGCAGCTTCAGCGGTATCTTGAGGCTCGCGAGGAGTGATGGGCTCTAGCTTTTGCTAAGTAGCCTGCTCGATTTGGGGGCTGGTCCAGAGGTGGGAGGCCTTTTCTTCTGGGAAAAGCAACTCGCTTCGCTCAGACATCTTTTCCCGACAGAAAAGACCTCCCACCCCCGGACCGATCTCACAGAAGAGTAATTTTCTTTTTATTGCTCATCTGCGGTGACTTTAGGTTCGTCATCCCACCGTGGGCGATTCGCCCTTAACTTTCTTACTTCCTGCATCCAGCCCACACCGTCGACCAACTCACCCGTTTCCGGGTCTATCGGCGGGTACGGCAAATTGCGGTCGTCGCAGTAGCGTTTGACGGTGGGCTGACACCAACAGAATAAAAGGCGGTTGTACTCGTCATCCGGCATCCGGCGCTGATCGAACATGCCGGCCAGCTTCCGCTGCCTCTGGGCTTCGGACAGGACAATCGCGCAGGCAGACGATACGTTCAGCGACTCCACCATCCCCATCATTGGGATAACGATGTGCTCGTCAGCCTGAGCCGCGGCATCGACGCTGACGCCATCCACTTCGTTACCCAGGATTATCGTGCAAGGCAGGGTGTAATCCACATCCCGGAAATCAATGGCCCGGTCGGATAGCTGTGCGGCGTATAGCTTGTGGCCCTGCCCTTTCAGCGCGGAAACCGCTTCTTCCATGCTCCGGTGGGTGTGGGTGGTGACCCAGTTGTAGCTGCCTCCGGCGGTTTTCCGGAAAGCCCGAAATCCTTCCTTGGGCCAGACCACGTGCATGTTGGCCAGGCCGAAAGCATCGCAGGAGCGAATGATGGCGGAGAGGTTCCGGGGTTTGTGAACCTGGTCGGTGAGGACGCTCAGATCCGGTTGCCGGGTGTTCAGGGTTTGTTTGATCCGGGAGAGGCGTTCGGGGGTCATTTTGGTGTTTGGGTATTAGGTTGAAGGATTTATCGTGAGGCTCGTCGAAACCATAAGCGCCAAATAGTATCACAACCGGACTAGCAACTAGCCGAGACAAAGGTGGTTGAAGTTTAAGCACCCCGTTATAATACGCAGTTCCTTTTTGCTGGCGCCCCGTTTCAAAAACCAGTTCCCGGCGCAACATCCATCAGATTACGTGAGACCCATGGCCAAGAAGCTGTACATCAAAACCCACGGCTGTCAGATGAACGAGTATGACTCTGCCCGCATGGCAGACCTGCTCAAAACCGGTGAAACCGTCGAAATGACCGATTCACCCGATGACGCCGACATCCTGCTGCTGAACACCTGCTCCATTCGGGAAAAAGCCCAGGAGAAGGTGTTCCACCAGCTTGGCCGCTGGAAAAAGCTGAAAAGCAAAAAGCCGGAAATGATCATCGGCGTGGGTGGCTGTGTGGCTTCCCAGGAAGGCCAGGCGATCATTGACCGCGCACCCTACGTGGACATGGTCTTCGGCCCCCAGACTCTGCATCGCCTGCCGGACATGATTACCGAAGTGCGCGCCAAGGGTAACGGTGTTGGCGTGGTGGACGTCAGCTTCCCGGAAATCGAAAAATTCGACAACCTGCCCGAGCCCGGCGCAGACGGCCCTTCCGCGTTTGTTTCAATCATGGAAGGCTGCAGCAAGTATTGCACCTTCTGTGTGGTGCCCTATACCCGTGGTGAAGAAATTTCGCGCCCCTTCGACGACGTGTTGGTTGAAGTGGCCGACCTGGCAGACCAGGGCGTCAAGGAAGTGACGTTGCTCGGGCAAAATGTGAATGCTTATCGCGGCCCCATGGGCGACACAAGCGAAATTGCTGATTTCGCCATGTTGCTGGAATACATTCACGACATACCGGGTATCGAGCGCATCCGCTACACCACGTCCCACCCGAAGGAAATGACCGGTCGTCTTATTGAGGCCCATGGAAAACTGACGAATCTGGTGCCTTTCCTGCATCTACCGGTACAAGCGGGCAGCGACCGCACTCTGGCGGCAATGAAGCGCGGCTATACCGCACTTGAATTCAAGTCGATCGTACGCCGACTGAAGGCCGCCCGACCCGGCATCACGCTCTCGTCGGACTTCATCGTTGGCTTCCCCGGCGAAACAGAGGCCGATTTCGAACAAACGATGAAACTGATTCGCGACGTCGGCTTCGACCAGTCTTTTTCGTTTATTTATTCGCGTCGCCCAGGTACACCGGCTGCCGATCTGGAAGACAACACGACAAAAGAACAGAAACTTGAACGCCTCTATCGCTTGCAGGCGCTTGTTAACGAGCAGGCATCCGCGATCGCCCAAGGCATGCTCGACACGACCCAGCGGGTACTGATCGAAGGGCCGTCAAAACGCGACCCCCGCGAAGTCATGGGACGCACTGAAAACAATCGTATTGTGAATTTCCCGGCCTCTCCTGAACTGATCGGCCAAATGCGCAACGTTCGTATCACGCAAACCAGTGCCAATACGCTCCGAGGTGAACTACACCCATGACCAGAAGCTCACGCCGGCACAAACCGGTTACCGNNACGGAAAACAACCGTATCGTGAATTTCCCGGCACCGGCTGAACTCATCGGCCAAATGCAGAATGTTCGTATCACGCAAACCAGCGCCAATACGCTGCGTGGCGAGCTAGATTCATGACCAAAAGCGCACGCCGGAATAAACCGGTTACCGTTCGGCTTGATGGCGACAACATGCACCTGGCCAACCTGTGTGGTCCGCTCGACGAAAACCTGCGCCAAATTGCCGATGGATGGAATGTGCTATTAAATCGCCGTGGCAGCCATGTTTCCATCGAGGGAGAACAGGCCAAAGCCGCCGCACAGGCACTGGAATGGTTTCATGAGCGCGCGGTTCACAAAGCACACACAATCGACGACATCCAGCTTGGCATGGTGGAGTTGGGCGCTGGTCGCAGCAAAGCCGACGATCCCCGCAAAATCGAACCGCTGCCCGAACTGCCTCCTGTCGATGATCAAAGCATGGA
>NZ_DDOI01000042.1:35544-36951 GCF_002341575.1 Marinobacter sp. UBA2498
AACACGACATCACATTCGGCGTCGGCCCGGCAGGCACCGGAAAAACCTGGCTGGCCGTGGCGTGCGCAATCGACGCCTTGGAACGCGAATCGGTGCAGCGACTCATTCTTACCCGCCCTGCCGTTGAAGCCGGCGAGCGCCTGGGATTCCTGCCGGGCGATCTGGCCCAGAAAGTCGACCCCTACTTGCGTCCGCTTTATGACGCCTTGTACGACCTGATGGGCTTCGAAAAAGTGCAACGATTGTTTGAAAAGCAAACCATTGAAATTGCCCCGCTGGCCTACATGCGCGGTCGCACCTTGAATCACTCATTCGTGATTCTCGACGAAGCGCAGAACACGACACCGGAACAAATGAAAATGTTCCTGACGCGAATTGGTTTCGGCAGCAAAGCCGTTATCAATGGCGACCCGTCGCAAATCGACCTTCCCAAAGGCCAACCCAGTGGCTTAACGCATGCGCTGGCAGTACTGGAAACCGTTCAAGGCATAGCCAGCACCCGTTTTACCAGCGGCGACGTGGTCCGCCACCCCCTGGTTGCCCGTATTGTCGATGCCTATGAAAAAGCCAGTCTCGAAGCCCGGCCCTGAGCTTAGCCTGTCGGTTCAGTACGCCGCGCCAGCTGAATCATTGCCGCGCTGGCGCCTCAGACGCTGGGTGCAGGCTGCCCTGGCCGCTGCCCCGTACAACCCCGATATTGCGCGCATGAATCTAACGATCCGGCTCGTGAACGCAGACGAAGGCCGCGAGCTGAATCAACAATTTCGCAATCGGGACTATGCAACCAACGTCTTGACCTTTGAGTACGGCGTTCAACCCGACGCCGGCTTGATGGCAGACATTGTGCTTTGCCTGCCCGTTCTTCATCAGGAAGCCCAGGAACAGCATAAAAAGGTGCTTGCACATGCTGCTCACTTAACGATTCATGGCGTTCTGCATGCATTGGGCTACGACCATCAAGACGAATATGAGGCACAAGAGATGGAAACGCTCGAAACCCACATTCTGGCTAAGCTGGGCTTCACGGACCCCTATCGGATTTTGCCCGCGACCCACTGAAACAAACCGCCTTTTTCGGTTATGCTAGACACTCCAGTAACTCGTCCTGCGGACAATGTCAGACTCAACCCCCCCAGACCCGGAACCCAACTCGGCCAAGCCGGCCACCAAATCATTTCTGGCGCGAATCCTGTCTCGCATTCGCCCCGAACCAGAAGACCGCGAAGACATCAAGGCGTTGCTCGAGGCGGCGCACGAGCGCCAGATCATCGATGAAGACTCCTATGCCATGATTTCCGGTGCGCTGGAGGTGGTTAACCTCAGCGCCGGCGACATCATGGTGCCACGCTCCAGAATCGACATGCTGGATATCGGCAAACCCCTGCCGGAGCTGTTGGCGGAAATTAT
>NZ_DDOI01000042.1:37175-41634 GCF_002341575.1 Marinobacter sp. UBA2498
ACAACATCGTCGGCATTCTGTTGGCCAAGGATTTACTGTTAACCATTACAAATCCCGCCATCGATTTACGTCCGCTGATTCGCCCGGCCGTATTTATCCCCGAATCCAAACGGTTGAACATTCTGCTGCACGAATTCCGCAATAATCGTAACCATCTGGCCATCGTTATCAACGAACACGGCGGCACAGCAGGCCTGGTCACCATGGAAGACGTGCTTGAACAAATCGTCGGCGACATTGAAGATGAATTCGATGAGGATGCTGAAAAAACCATTTTCCAGACCGGCAGCAATAATTGGCGCGCCATGGGCATTACGGAAATCAACGTTTTCAATCGCTCATTCAATACAACCATGCCAACCGATGAGTACGACACCCTGGGAGGCTGGGTTACCGCCGAACTGGGCCGCATCCCGCGGCGTGGCGATACCGTGCATCGGGAAGGGCTCATCATCACGGTGGTAGGCGCCGATGCCAAACGCGTTTTATGGATGAATATTCAGCACGACGAAAACTCGGCGCTCGCCACCCCTCATGAAAACAACTGAGAGTCGGCTTTATCGCATTCGCGAAGCGATTCAGCCCTTGCTGCTGGGCGCCGCCCACGCATTCACATTCTCTGATGGCCCGCTGCCCGCCTGGGTGCTGCCTTATGCGCAAATTCTGATTTTCGTATTCCTTGCGCGCCATGTATGGCAATGCCAACGCACAAGCCGCGCAGCACAAGCCGGTTTTCTATTCGGGCTCGGCCATTTCGCGCTTGGATTCTATTGGCTTTATATCAGCCTGCATCATTTTGGCGGGCTCGCTCCCGCCCTTTCTGTTGCCGCCGTACTGGCGCTGGCATGCGCAATGGCGCTTTACACCGCTTTGGCGACAGGCTTCGCGTTTTTTTTTACACGCGGGTTACGACAACCCGGCGGCCACTTTTGGGGATTGGCGCTTAGCGCGGCAATCTGGGCATCGTGCTGGGCACTTTCAGAATGGCTGCGCGGCACTTTGTTCACGGGCTTCCCATGGTTGAATATCGGCTATGCCCATGCAAGTGGTTTCCTGGCAGGCTGGGCCCCTATCCTGGGGGTCTACGGCGTGGCCTGGCTAGCTGCATTTTGCGCTGGCGCGATTGCCCTGCTGATCCTGGCTCATAAAACAGCCCAAGACAGCCGGGCCGCTGCCGCCGTTGCACTGGCCATTGTATTGAGTGCGGTTGGACTTGGCTTATCTCAGCTTAGCTGGTCGACACCAACCGGCAACCCGATTTTGATCCGCCTTGTTCAGGGTGGGGTTCCACAATCAATCAAATTTGACCCCCAACGCATGCAAGAAGGCATTCAAACTTACATGGAACTTGCAGAGCTGCCGCCAAAACAGGCCGGTGCAGATCCCGATATTATTATTCTGCCTGAAACGGTCATGCCGCAATTCCAGAACCGCTACCCTTCACAAACATGGGAGCAATGGATAAATATCGCCCGCGAGCGTGACGCAACGCTAATCATGGGCATTCCTGTTGCAACCGACGATCGGGGCAATACACGCTACACCAACAGCGTGATCGCCTTCAACGCCGAAACACCTGTAACGCAGCTGATCGCCGGCACGACCGAACACCGTTACGACAAACATCATTTGGTTCCGTTTGGCGAATTTGTGCCGCCGGGCTTTCGCTGGTTTGTTGATGCGCTGAATATCCCCTTGGGCGACTTTAATCGCGGCAGTACACGACAGGAATTATTTACGCTGAACGAACAAGTGATCGCGCCCAACATTTGCTATGAGGATGTATTCGGCGAAGAAATCGTTACCGCCCTGGGCGACAGCGAACAATACGGCCCTGGCGCCACAATGCTCGTTAACGTAAGTAATCTGGCCTGGTTTGGAGACACCTGGGCTTTGCAACAACATCTGGAAATAGCGCGAATGCGGGCACTGGAAGCCGCCCGCCCCATGCTAAGGGCAACCAATACCGGCATGACCGCCGCTATTGATCCGCAAGGTAAGGTGCGCGCGGCACTTTTAACTGAACAACCCGGTGTTCTTGACGTTGAGGTACAGGGTATGCAAGGGTTAACACCTTACGCGCGGTGGCGTAACACCCCGGTACTCATCCTGAGTCTGTTATTGATTGCCGTGGGTGTCTTCACCAGCCGACAGGCCCGAATGAAGTAGCTCGGTGAATTCGTCGGCGGGAATGGGGCGGGAAAACAAATAACCCTGGCCGTAATCGCAGCCGATATCGGCCAGCAGATCGCGTTGGTCCGCCGTTTCCACGCCTTCGGCAATCACTTTCAAGCCCAACTTGTGAGCCATGACCACAATGGCCTCGCACAACGCCAGATCTTCCACATGTGATGACAGATTGCGCACGAAAGACTGATCGATTTTCAGCAGGTCAATGTCCAGTTTACGCAGGTAGGCCAGCGATGAATAGCCTGTGCCGAAATCATCCAGCGCAACCTGAATGCCGGCATGGCGAAACGCCAGCAATTTTTCGCTGGTACCGTTATAGGCGTCGATCAGCATGCGTTCTGTCAGCTCCACCACAATGGCACTGCCGGGCAGACCCCGTTTTGCCAGGTAAGTTATCCACTCCGTTGCATTCAATCCTTCTTCACAGAACTGAACGGGCGACACGTTCAGCCCCACCTGTAACTGCGTGAAACCACGCCGGTGCCAATCGAGCAGTTGGTCGGCGGCGGTGCGAAATACCCATTCACCAATGGCAATAATCATGCCGCTGTCCTCGGCAAAAGGAATAAATTGATCAGGACTGACAAAACCTTTTTCCGGATGCTTCCACCGAATCAGCGCCTCTGCCTTGACCAACCGATGCGTTTTCAGATCAACGACAGGCTGATAATACAGCACAAGTTCCTTGTTATCCAGCGCGACCAGCAAGTCTTTCGACAAGCGGCGACGCTCCCTTGCCGCATACTGCATATCGGGATCATAAAAACGCAACTGACCACGCCCTGCCTCTTTTGCTTCATGCATGGCCAGATCGGCATTCTGCATCAATGCTTCTGCGTTACTGGCATGATCGGGATAAACCGCCACACCGGCACTGGCCGAGAGATAAACAACGGTGTCCTTGAGGCGATAAGGTTTCCCAAGGTTGTGCAAAACGGCCTGGCACGTGCGCTGAACCATGTCGTCACTCACAACGCCACCCATCACAATGACAAACTCGTCACCCCCAAAGCGCGCCACGGTGTCGGATTCACGCACAGAACGCACCAGACGATGCGCCACTTGGCGCAGTACCTTATCACCCATATCGTGTCCAAGGCTGTCGTTGACCTCCTTGAATGCATCAAGATCCAGAAAGATGAACGCCAACCGGGTGTCTACACGTGCGGCCCGTGCTTGGCCCGTTTTCAAACGCTCTTCCATCAATTTGCGATTGGGCAGGCCGGTTAAATGGTCATAGTTGGCCTGGCGCCATACAACTTCTTCCGTTCGTTTCTTTTGCGTAATGTCGGAAAAAACACCAACCCGACACCTGACGGAACCATCGTCGTTATACGAAGTATCAATACTCAGACGCTCAACATATTCGTCACCACTCTTGCGCCGGTTCCAGATTTCACCACGCCAATGCCCAGTTTTCAATAACGCTTCCCACATCGCCTTGTAAAAGTTCTCGTTATGACGCCCTGAACTTAAAATACTCAAGCGATGCCCGATGACCTCGTCAAGCGCATATCCTGTAATGTCGGAAAACGCGGGATTCACTGTAATAATCACACCATTCACATCGGTAATGACCATGGCTTCGCTACTGTGCTTGTAAACAAGCGACATTAAACTGGTAGACGCCTCTTCGGCCTTGTGCGGCGACATATCAAGCATGAGCCCCACCATTACCGCCTCGCCTGCCAGCGTCATGCATGACCCAAAAACTTCGACATCGATATAACTGCCGTCTTTACACCGTGCCTTGCGTTCGTAGTGAATCTCCCGTACCTCACCACTCAAGGCACGTTTTATATTCGACGCAACAAAATGCCTCTCGTCGTGCGCGACAATATTCGTGATCGTCATCTGGTGCAGCATCTCATCGCGTTCATAGCCGAGCATGTCGAGCAGTTTTGAGTTGACATACACAAAACGCGCCTCTCGCACAATGTAAACACCAATAACCGCGTTCTCGGCCAGGGCACGAAATAGCGCTTCAGGACCGTCCAATGTTTCCAGATTCTGTAATGCCGTGGCAGTTTCAAGCAAAGTGGGCATAATAAAAAACGCAAATCAATGGCAGCCGACCGGAATTAACTGAGACTCAAGATTTGAGCCTACCATTATTGACAGAAACAGGCTGCCTGAAGCTGTCTAAAACACACCATTTATTGCACCAACTTGCACAGAATAAAAAATTGATGCATAATTTCGCTTCTTTGCAATACAGTAGTATTTGCCACGGGGGTATAGCTCAGCTGGGAGAGCGCTTGCATGGCAT
>NZ_DDOI01000042.1:41706-43118 GCF_002341575.1 Marinobacter sp. UBA2498
AGAGCGCTTGCATGGCATGCAAGAGGTCAGCGGTTCGATCCCGCTTACCTCCACCAAAAACGGCTTGCAAAGAAACGTGCAGTGAAAACATGTTATACTGCGCAACTCAATTTGTCCTGTCCCCTTCGTCTAGAGGCCTAGGACACCACCCTTTCACGGTGGGTACAGGGGTTCGAATCCCCTAGGGGACGCCAAGTACTTTGGCTTTGGTTGGGCACCATTACCGCTGCGGAGCGGTAGTTCAGTTGGTTAGAATACCGGCCTGTCACGCCGGGGGTCGCGGGTTCGAGTCCCGTCCGCTCCGCCAAAAAATTCAGAAAAACCCGTGTCATACGACGCGGGTTTTTTATTGGCTGTTACCGACAGGCGGAAAGCCCGCCCTTCACCCATCACAATTTATCTTGCCGCCCCGGCTCGTTCACATTACACTCAGCCCCCCTTCAACGTAGTAACTGCGGTACCTTTAATAAGGCTTCCAATAATGAAAAAAGCAGTTCTTCTGGGACTCATCATCCCTTTGTTTTCCGGCTACTCAACCTTAGCAACAGCACAAACCAGCTCAACGTCCATGGTGCCAGACTCCGGTGCTTATTTCGGCTTGGGGTTCGGTGTTAATTCAACACAATTCAAAGACCAGAAACTGGAAGCAACCGGGACGTCGAACGTCACCAACACAGCGACAGGAACACTCGTTTCTTCAGGCACAGCCGGAGGCCCGCCTGTGGGCATTGGGATGGGCACGATAAATGGCATTTCTCCCGCCGTCCAGGCTGGTTATTTCGAGAAGCTGCAAGGCACCGATTACCTGTGGGGCGTCAAGTTTTCATACAGCTACCAGGGTGGTTCCACAGCAACAGAAGACTTCATTCGAATTCCGCAGTATGGTTCCTTTTCAAACGGCACACCATTCACGGGGAACGCAATTGCCCGCTCTTACCAAAAAACGGTTAATCATCAATTCTCGCTGATTCCGTACTTCGGGCGCGCTTTTGACAGAGGCACCATTTACGTTGGCGTTGGCCCCACCTTATCGCAGGTCAATACTCAAATTAACGACCTGATTGGTTTTGCCGATATCAACGGCAACAGAACCGATATTTCAGGCTCTGCCCAGAGCTTCTCGGCCAGCCAATGGGTTTGGGGCGCGGCTGTCATGCTGGGCGGCACTTACTACCTTGATAAGTCGTGGTTCCTGGACTTCAGTTATACGTACAGCGTAACGCAAGACAAAACAGCCAACTATTACTCGACCTATAACAACCCCGCCTCACCCAATACTTACAGCGGTTCTTTGATCGGCAGCAGTACTGGAACGGCAACAACGCAATCGGCCAGCCTGTCTCTTAACCGGGTTTTCTAAGCCTGGTCAACATTCGCCGACGTGGCTTATCCACCCGGCCGGACCCAGACAG
>NZ_DDOI01000042.1:43213-48005 GCF_002341575.1 Marinobacter sp. UBA2498
ACCCAGACAGGATCCGGCCGGGCCCACGACTGGCTCAAGCTTTGATCAAGTACAGGAACACAGGACAGGCACCGGCTTTAATCCAGTGCCACACGCTCCAGCAGTGCCATCAGCAGATGCCGCTCGTCGGATGTTAAACGCGTGGCAATCCGCTTCTCGAACTGGCGGTTCAACACGTTCAAACGCTTTAACTCATCCAACCCCTTCTGCGTAACCCCCAAAGCATAACTACGACGGTCGTCGGGCATTGTATTGCGCTCGACATAACCCAGCGCCTCGAGTGAATCAATCACCTTCACCGCACCCGCACGCGTAATACCGAGCATATCGGCCAATACAGTCTGGTTGATTCCAGGCTGCGTTGCGACGATACTTAAAGCAGTCATGCGTCCTGGCGTAAGACTTTCCGGCCCCATCACGGCAAACAGCACATCGTAGGAACGCACCTGGGCACGCTTGATTGCGTAACCTAAGGAGTCGCGCTGCAAATCAACATAGGTCAGTGGCGTATCAGCCACTTCAGCCGGTTCAGTAGAGGGAGAAAATGAATTAACCAAGGGTTTGCACTTATAGAATAAGGATTTTCAAAAATATAACATTCAGCGTACTGTTAACCTGATTAACAATGTACAGAATTTATTTTTCGGGAACAATAAGAAACTACCCTTAATAATAGCCCCGAAACAGCAACACCGGAGACATGAATGAATAATCTTGCCAACACGAATTTTCGCCCTGTAGCGTTCGGGCCTTACATCAGCAACGTTGAAAAACGTCCTGACGGCGGTTATATCCTGCGCTCCCCTGAGCCCCTGCAACCTTATCAGCGTTGCTACACCGAGGCTTTGGTTTATTGGGCAGAAAACGCACCCGATCGCACTTTCCTGGCACGCCGAAATGCACAAGGCGAATGGGTTCATTTAAGCTATGCCAGCGCTTTGCAACGCGTTCTTCATATTGCGCAAGCTCTGCTCAACCGCAAGCTGAATGCCGACCGCCCCCTTATGATCTTGTCGGAAAACAGCATTGAAAGCGCCCTGATGATGCTGGCAGCGCAACATGTGGGCATTCCATTCGCCCCCATCTCACCTGCGTATTCCCTGCTTTCACGCAGTGCCGACCGCGTCGAGCACGCCGTCAAGCTCCTCACTCCCGGGCTGGTCTTCGCCCAAAATGCCAACCGCTACGCGCATGCCATAGAATTAACGGTACCGGCGGATCTGGAACTGGTTTTTGTTGAGGGCAGCATCGAAGGTCGCCATTGCACTACTTTCAGCACGTTGGAAAACACACCCGTCAGCGACCAGGTTGAAGCCGCTCACCAGGAAGTAAATGGTGAAACCATTGCCAAGTTCCTGTTTACATCGGGCTCAACCAAACTGCCCAAGGCCGTTGTAAACACCCACCGGATGCTCACCAGCAACCAGCAAATGTTTGTGCAGTGCTATTTATTCGCCAAAGACGACCCACCCATCCTGGTCGACTGGCTACCCTGGCATCACACCGCCGCCGGAAACAACAATTTCGGTATCGTGCTGTATAACGGCGGCACCATGTATATCGACGATGGCAAACCCACACCCGACGGCATGGCACAAACCATTCAAAATCTGCGTGAAATTCCGTCGACCTTTCATTACACGGTTCCCAAAGGCCTGGAAACGCTGGCCTATGCCATGAAGCGCGATTCAGTGCTGCGCGAGCAGTTTTTCAAGAATCTGAAACTCATTTTTCCATGTGGCGCCGCTCTGCCGGGGCCGCTCAAACAAACCATCGATGAACTGGCGATTCAAACCGTGGGCATGCGCATCCCCATGACAACCGCCTTGGGTCAAACTGAAACCGCACCTTTTGCCATTACCGCGCATCTGCCCGATTGGCAGGCCGGCGTAATCGGCAACCCGGCACCCGGCTGTGAAGTAAAACTGGCCCCCGTGGCCGGTAAACTGGAAGTGCGTTATAAAGGCCCGAACATCACACCGGGTTATTGGCGCCAACCCGAACTCACTGCGGAAGCGTTTGATGAAGAAGGCTATTTCTGCAGCGGCGATGCCGCCACGTTTATTGATCCCGAACATCCTGAAGAAGGCTTGCGTTTCGACGGCCGTATTGCCGAAGACTTCAAGCTGATCAGCGGCACCTGGGTCAATGTAGGCGCGTTGCGCTCCACCATTATCGCAGCCGGTGCGCCCTACATTCACGATGCCGTTATTACGGGGCACGACCGCGATGAGCTGGGCATGATGCTGTTCCTTCTGCCCGCCGCCGCAGCACTGTCACCCTCGCTGAATGATAATGCGTCTACCCAGGAAATTGCCGACAACCCCGACGTTCAACGCTGGGCGCAAGACCTCCTGAACGAACTGGGCGCGAACGCCTCCGGCAGTTCCAACCGTATTACTCGCGCCATCATTCTGCGTGACCCACCTGTCATGGACCTGGGCGAAATGACCGATAAAGGCTCGATTAACCAGCGCACCGTACTACGCACGCGCAATGAACTTGTCGAACAACTCTATAGCCAGGCACCACAGGCAAATGTGCTGCGTTTGCACGATAGAATGACAACATCCTGAACAGAAATGCTCCATGTACTTTTGAACACGAAGGACTGATTTTAGATGACTGAACAAAAGCAGGACGCCCTGGTTGCCATTGATATCCACACGCACGCGACCGTTTCAACACGAAACCCGCCCGACGAAGTCGCGATTGCGTTCGACAAGGCCATGGCCGAGTACTTCAAAGAGAAGATGCCACGGCCCACCATTGAAGAAACAGCCCAATACTACCGTGAACGCAACATGATGGCGGTGATTTTTACGGTTGATACGGAACGTGCCAATGGTCAGGTACGCATCAGCAATGAAGAGGTGGCCGAAGAGGTGGCCAAACACCGCGATGTACTGATTCCATTCGCAAGTATCGATCCATTGCGCGAAAAAATGGGGGTACGCGAAGCGCGCCGCCTGATCGAGGAATACGGTATCCGGGGTTTCAAATTTCATCCATCATCACAAGAGTTTTATCCCAACGACCGCGCGGCGTACGATCTTTACGAAGTAATCGCCGAACATGCATTACCCGCAATTTTCCATAGCGGGCAAACCGGCGTGGGCGCGCGCATGCGTGGAGGTGGGGGCGTACGTCTGAAATACTCCGATCCGATGTTCCTGGACGATGTTGCCGTTGATTTCCCCGACATGCCCATTATCATTGCCCACCCTTCTTTCCCCTGGCAGGAAAATGCCTTGGCAGTGGCCACCCACAAACCCCAGGTATATATCGATTTATCGGGATGGTCGCCCAAATATTTTCCACCTATTTTGATTCAATACGCCAACACCATTCTGAAAGACAAAATGCTGTTTGGCTCCGACTTCCCTGTGTTAACGCCCGATCGCTGGCTGGCAGACTTCGAGAAAATCGGTATCCGCGAAGAGGTCAAGCCACTGATTCTGCGCGACAACGCGGTTCGCCTGCTGCGTCTGAACGACGATCCTGTTCATGGACGTTACACGCGGCTGAAACCCCCCACCGCCGACGGCTGCTGCTAAAGGAATAACACCTATGAACTTGCAAGACACTCCCGTACTCGTGACCGGCGGGGCGTCAGGCCTGGGGGAAGCCACCGCGTTGAAACTGGCGGCCCAGGGGGCACGTGTGGCTATTCTTGATGTACAAGACGAGAAAGCCCAGGCCGTTGCCAAACAAATTAATGGTATCGCCATACATTGCGACGTCACTTCGGAACAAAGCGCCGCTCAAGCCATCGCCCAGGCCAAAGAGGCGCAAGGTGTCGCACGCGTTCTGGTGAACTGTGCGGGTGGTGGCGTAGGTAAACGCGTTGTGGGAAAAGGCGGCCCAATGCCCTTGGAGGAATTCATCAAAGTGGTCAACCTGAACCTGTTTGGTGCCTTCAACATGACACGCCTGGCCGCTGCCGAAATGATCGCGGCCGAACCCGTGGGTGAAGAGCGCGGCGTGATTCTGTTTACCACCTCGGTGGCCGCCTATGAAGGGCAAATCGGCCAGGCCGCCTATGCAGCCTCAAAAGGCGGGCTTGTATCGCTAACCATTCAACTGGCACGGGAATTCGCCCAGTTTGGGGTTCGCGTCATGTCTGTTGCACCCGGCATTTTCCTGACCCCTTTGCTGTATACCGCCAGCCAGGAAGTACAGGAATCACTGGCAAAATCCATTCCTTTTCCGCAGCGCCTGGGTCAACCCGACGAATTCGCCGACCTGGTCCAGCACATTATTGGCAACCGGTACCTGAATGGCGAAGTGATCCGCCTGGATGGAGCGACACGGCTGGCGCCCCGCTAGTAAAAGGCACGCGCCGGCATGCCGGCGCATTTGCGCTTGGCACCGGTGCCACTGCAATGCACGCCGACAGCGACAGGCTTTTATTTCTGGAAATAAGCCTTGAACTCAGGCGCCACAGAAGCGCCCTTAATGCCGCCCTCTGGTGTGTATACCGCCCATGCGCGCTTTTCAAAACCGGTTGCCACCAGACGCTCGCCACTTTTCACGCTATAAGCGATACGGAAACGACGATCAGCCCACTCCTCCACTTCGGCATAAACCGTAATCACGTCGTCGTACGTGACCGGAGAACGAAATGTGGCACCCACATCAACCAAAGGCGTAACGGCGCCAAAGCGCGACCGCACCTCACGCTGATTCAAGCCTACGCTGCGCACCATGGCTTGAAAAGTGCAATCGAACCAGTAGAAGAAGTTGGGATAGAAAACGATGCCGGCATCGTCACAATCGCCCCACTCAACGG
>NZ_DDOI01000059.1:0-222 GCF_002341575.1 Marinobacter sp. UBA2498
TCGATGAACAGGATCGCGTGGTTTTCTTTCTTGAGTTCGGCAAGCAGACCTTTCAGACGCTTTTCGAAATCGCCGCGATACTTGGTTCCTGCCAACAGGGCACCCAGATCCAGCGAGTACACCACCGCATCGGAAATAATATCGGGGACCTGTCCGTCGACGATACGCTTGGCGAGCCCCTCTGCGATGGCGGTTTTGCCAACCCCGGCCTCGCCGACCAGC
>NZ_DDOI01000059.1:327-642 GCF_002341575.1 Marinobacter sp. UBA2498
TTCTTCCGGCGGCGTACAAGGATCTGCACCACCCGCTCGACTTCGTGTTCACGGCCGATCAGCGGATCAATGCGGCCCTGACGGGCCTGCTCGTTCAGGTTGGTGGCGTAGCTTTCAAGCGGCTTGGATTGTCCGCCTTCCTCGCCAGCCTCCTCGTGGGACGCCTGATCGTGACTTTCCTGATCTTCTGCGCCCTGAACCCTGGAAATGCCGTGGGAAACAAAGTTGACCACATCAATGCGGGCAATGCTCTGTTTCTTGAGCACATACACCGCCTGGCTTTCCTGTTCACTGAAGATGGCCACCAGCACATTG
>NZ_DDOI01000059.1:754-3706 GCF_002341575.1 Marinobacter sp. UBA2498
GAAGATGGCCACCAGCACATTGGCACCGGTCACCTCTTTCTTGCCCGAGGACTGCACATGGAACACAGCCCTTTGCAGGACTCGCTGGAACCCCAGTGTTGGCTGGGTCTCGCGCTCACTGTCGCTGCTCGGAATCAAAGGTGTGGTGGAGTCCACGAATTCGACAAGCTCTTCCTGAAGCCGCTTGAGGTCTGCACCACAGGCTTTCAGGACGCCCACTGCCGATTCATTATCCAGTAGGGCCAGCAACAAATGCTCCACAGTCATGAACTCATGACGCTTGTCCCGGGCATTCTTGAAGGCCGTATTCAGCGTAATTTCTAGATCTTTGCTCAGCATGGGCCACCCCAACGTCTATCAGTCCGCACGTTCAATCTCGCAAAGGAGCGGATGTTCGCATTCCGAAGAATACTGGTTCACCTGTGCCGCCTTTGTTTCCGCGATGTCCCGGGTATATACCCCGCATACAGCTTTTCCCTGTGTATGGACGAGCAGCATCACCTGCGTCGCCTTTTCTTCATTCATTCCGAAGAACTTCATCAACACATCGACCACAAAATCCATGGGCGTGTAATCATCGTTCAGAAGCACCACCCTGTATCGCGCCGGGCGCTTGAGAGCGGGCTTCTCGGGAGCAACGCTGAGGTCATCCTGTCGCCCCGGTTGTTCGTCCTCCCCCTGATTGAATACTAGTAGAGAATTTTCGATAGTCCGCATCATTCCTTACCGGTTTATCGGTGCCCTTGTTAAATGTGGATGTCCGCCCCGGGGTTTTCAAGCGGGGCATGAGATATTTATCAATACGAACATGATACCGCTTCCAGACTGCGTTCAACCACACATTCCCGGCATAGAAACTATTGACTCACCGCAATGATTGGCCGAAAGTTAAGTTGCAATGTAAAATAATGTAAATCCATGCAAGGTTTGTGTAACAGGATTCGGACCGACTGTGCGACGGCGCCGATAGGCACACAGAGAATTAACAAGAATAGAGACAGCAAAAGAACAGGGGAGTTCATCATGCCAAGAGGCAAGGTCAAGTGGTTCAACAATGCCAAAGGGTACGGATTCATCATCGAGGATGGCTGCAGTGACGACCTGTTTGCGCACTTCTCTTCGGTGCAAATGGACGGCTACAAGACCTTAAAAGCCGGCCAGGCCGTAACCTTCGACAAAAAGCCCAGCGACAAGGGCATTCACGCAGTCAACATCGTTCCCGACGAGCTGCCTGCCAGCAAGGCGCAAACTGACGCCAGCAGCGACTCTGCCGGACAATCCGGCCAGCAGGAATCAGGCAGGGACGGCTATCCGCCCCGTGCAGTCAACGCCTGACCTGTTCTGGTAACGCAAAATCACACCCACCGGTCGTCTGCTGGTGGGGGTATCTTTTTTTGTCCTTAAAAACGTCGGGTGACAGGTCCCCCTGGGCGGTGGCGCCCGCCCTACTTTGCCAGCCTTCCTGTTTGCAGTACGCTGCACTGCTCAAAGACAGCGGATATCCGGGAAAGTCCTTCGCATGGCAGAACTCGTGCTTTTCAATAAACCCTTTCATGTTCTGAGCCAATTCACAGACGATGGCGCTTCCGGAAGTAAACCACCTCGCGCTACCCTGGCAGATTACGTACGCATCCCGGGCATTTATCCGGCGGGACGTCTGGACTACGATTCCGAGGGCCTGCTCCTTCTGACCGCGGAAGGCTCCCTCCAACACCGCATAGCGTCACCATCACTGAAGATGCCAAAGACCTACTGGGTGCAGGTAGAAGGAAACATTTCTGAAGAAGCACTGAGACACCTGGCTAGCGGTGTGCAGCTCAAGGATGGTCTGACCCGGCCGGCAAAAGCCGACAGAATGCCTGCCCCGACGGTCTGGCCGAGAGTGCCTCCGGTGCGTCATCGGGATAACATTCCGACGAGCTGGATTGAACTGACGATAACCGAGGGCAAGAACCGGCAGGTACGTCGAATGACCGCTGCCGTCGGGTTTCCGACACTTCGCCTGATCCGGTATCGGATTGGTGACTGGACCCTTGACGGCCTCGAATCCGGAGCCCATCGAACGGTCACCGTCAATTTACCCGCTTCACCAAAACCAACCCGCCGCGGCAACGCCGCTGGCGCCCGAACCAGGAGAAACCGGAAATCATGACCTGGACACCCCATGCTACCGTGGCCGTTATAGTCGAGGATGAAGCCGGCCGTTACCTGATGGTTGAAGAGATCAGCGGCGGCAAGGTTGTTTTCAACCAGCCGGCTGGCCATATCGAAGAAGATGAAGCCATTCTGGATGCCGTCCGACGGGAAACCCTTGAAGAGACGGGCTGGAACATAGAGCCCATACACTTCCTTGGCATTTACACCTACAAGGCTCCGGCCAACGGCGTTACCTACTATCGTTTCTGCTACGCTGCGCGTGCTGGCGACCGGGTTACTGAACAGCTGGACGATGGCATCATCGCCGCCCACTGGCTCACCCTGGATGAAATCCGCGCGCTGGGGGACAAACTGCGCAGTCCGCTGGTCATCCAGTGCATAGAAGATTACCGAAACGGCCGGCGATACCCGCTGGACGTGGTGGTGGACGCGCAGACGGCACCCTCGGAAAGATGATAAACTCGCGGTTTTTTAGCCGGTAACGAAGCTGTCATGACCAACGCACCCGAAGCCTCCTCTCCAAACAGTAACGCCAACACGCGTGTGATCGTCGGCATGTCCGGCGGCGTGGATTCTTCAGTGGCCGCCTGGCTTCTGAAAGACCAGGGCTACCAGGTTGAAGGCCTGTTCATGAAAAATTGGGACGAGGATGACGGCACCGAGTACTGCACAGCCATGACAGATCTGGCCGACGCCCAGGCCGTTGCCGATGCCATCGGCATCAAACTGCACACCGCCAGTTTTGCTGCGGAATACTGGGATCGGGTGTTTGAACACTTTCTGTCTGAATACAGC
>NZ_DDOI01000059.1:3767-8103 GCF_002341575.1 Marinobacter sp. UBA2498
GCCGAGTACTGGGACCGGGTTTTTGAGCACTTCCTTTCTGAATATCAGGCCGGACGAACACCCAATCCGGATATTCTTTGTAACAAAGAAGTGAAATTCCGGGCTTTTCTGGACTATGCCATCACCCTTGGTGCCGACTATATTGCAACGGGCCACTACGCCCGGCAACGGCCGATTGCTGGTTCAACGGGCAAGGCCCAACTCCTGAAGGGACTGGATCCGAACAAGGACCAGAGCTATTTCCTGCATGCCGTCTCCGGCGACCGCATTGCGCGGACTCTTTTCCCGGTCGGCGAGCTGGAAAAACCGGAAGTCCGCCGTATTGCCGAGCAGCAGGGTTTCGTTACCCATGATAAAAAAGACTCCACCGGTATCTGCTTTATCGGCGAACGCAAGTTCAAAGACTTCCTGAAGCAATACCTTCCGGCCCAGCCCGGCGACATTGAAACACCGGATGGCCAGAAAATCGGCCGGCACCAGGGCCTTATGTATCACACCATCGGCCAGAGACAGGGCCTGGGCATTGGCGGTCTCAGTGAATTCGGGGACGAGCCCTGGTATGTGGCGGAGAAAGACCTCAGCCGCAATGTGCTTGTTGCTGTTCAGGGCAAACACCATCCCCTGCTCTTTTCCCGTGGCCTAGTGTCCGGCCCGATCGACTGGGTTGCCGGAGAGGCACCTGCTGGACGTTTCCGCTGCAAGGCCAAGACCCGTTATCGCCAGCCGGATCAGGATTGCCAGGTTCTGTTGATCGACCGCGGTGTCCGCGTCGATTTTGACGACGCCCAGCGGGCTGTCACGCCCGGGCAATCCGTGGTTTTCTACGACGGCGAGGTGTGCCTTGGTGGCGGCGTTATTGAGCAGACCTGGCGTGATGACGAACCACTTCCAGACCGTCTGACCGGCACCCGTTCCGAGGAACAGACCGCATGAGCCGCTCACTCAAGGATCAGACCCTGGCGTTGGCCGGGGTATTCCAGGCCGCCAACCTGGTCCAGCAGATTGCCCACAATGGCCAGTGCAACGAGGCCAGCCTGGAAACATCTATCCGTTCCCTGTTTGCCACCAACCCCGAGAACACACTGGACGTCTACGGAGGCGAGCTTCGCGATATCCGCGAAGGCCTCGTCACCCTGTCCTCGGTGCTCAGCCAGCAGTCACGGCAGC
This sequence comes from Marinobacter sp. UBA2498, assembly GCF_002341575.1. Lineage (NCBI taxonomy): Bacteria > Pseudomonadati > Pseudomonadota > Gammaproteobacteria > Pseudomonadales > Marinobacteraceae > Marinobacter > Marinobacter sp. UBA2498. The sequence goes on from NZ_DDOI01000059.1 coordinate 4,935, forward strand.
AGGACATCGAAGTTCTGCGCTACGCCCTCAACCTGATCCAGCTCGAATCCAAACTGAATCGCCGCTCTGACATGCTGGACGTGATTGGCAGTCGCATTGATCAGGCCAGGCACACCGCCAGCCACTTCGGGTACACACACCCGAACCTGATCAGCAATCTGGCTTCCGTCTACGCCGATACCATCAGCACCTTTCGCCAGCGTATCCAGGTGAGCGGTAACCCCTCTGTGCTCCAACGCGAGGAGAATGCCGCGAAAGTGCGGGCACTGCTGCTGGCGGGTATCCGTTCCGCCGTGCTCTGGCGCCAGACCGGCGGCCGACGCTGGCAACTGATCTTTGCCCGCAAGAAAGTGATCGGGCTTGCCAAAGAGCTTGCCGAAGAAGCCAATCGCTCCCTCTACCACTGACGGCGCTGATTCAGAGCCGGCGGTGGTGTATGATATGCACCCCTATTTTCTTTTGATCCGATTCTTTGATGACTTGAGAGGTTTTCGATGGAACTCACCGCCCTGACCGCCATTTCCCCGGTCGATGGACGCTATGGCAACAAGGTCAGCGTCTTCCGTGAAATTTTCAGTGAGTATGGCCTGATCCGGAACCGGGTGACCGTCGAGATCCGCTGGCTACAGAAACTGGCCGCTCACCCTGGCGTGGCCGAGGTTCCTGCGTTTTCCGCCGACGCCAACGGCTTCCTGGACCGTTTGGTGAGCGAATTCAGCCTGGAAGACGCAGAGCGTATCAAGGACATCGAACGCACCACCAATCACGATGTGAAAGCGGTGGAGTACTTTATCAAGGAAAAGATCGCCAGCGTTCCTGAGCTGCACGCTGTCACGGAATTTGTTCACTTCGCCTGCACTTCTGAAGACATCAATAACCTCTCCCATGCGCTGATGCTGCGGGAAGGCCTGGACCACGGCCTGCTACCGGCCATGGACCGCGTTGTCGACAAGTTGGCGCAGCTTTCTCATGACCACGCCGAACAACCGATGCTGTCGCGCACTCACGGCCAGACGGCCTCGCCCACGACCGTGGGCAAAGAGCTGGCGAACGTCGTTCACCGTCTGCGTCGCCAGGTAAAACAGATCCGGGAAACCGAGCTGTTGGGCAAGATCAACGGTGCCGTGGGTAATTACAACGCCCATCTCTCCGCCTATCCGGAAATCGACTGGGCCCAGAACGCACGGGAGTTCATCGAGAGCCTCGGGCTCGACTGGAACCCTTACACCACCCAGATCGAACCGCACGATTACATTGCCGAGCTGTATGACTCCGTCGCTCGCTTCAACACCATCCTGATCGATCTGGACCGTGACGTCTGGGGCTATATTTCCCTCGGCTACTTCAAGCAGAAAACGGTAGAAGGCGAAGTAGGCTCTTCGACCATGCCCCACAAGGTCAATCCCATCGATTTCGAGAACTCCGAGGGCAACCTTGGCATCGCCAATGCGCTTTTCAGCCACCTCTCTGCCAAACTGCCTATATCACGCTGGCAGCGGGATCTGACCGACTCCACCGTACTGCGTAACCTGGGTGTTGGCTTTGCGCACAGCTTGATTGCCTACGAAGCCACCCTAAAAGGCCTGGGCAAACTGGAAATCAATCCGGCCCGACTGGATGAAGACCTGGACCATGCCTGGGAAGTGCTTGCCGAGCCGATCCAGACGGTGATGCGCCGTTACAATATCGAAAAGCCCTATGAAAAACTCAAGGCATTGACCCGTGGCAAGGCAATGACGCCGGAAGTGATCAAGAATTTCGTTGAGAGCCTCGACATTCCAGATCAGGCCAAGGCCGAACTGATGGCTTTGACGCCGGGCCGTTACATCGGTAACGCAGTCGATCAGGCACAAAACATCTGAAACCGGGAGTAACACCCATGGACATGCTTGGCGGACTCACACCCTCTGAATTTCTGCGGGACTATTGGCAGAAAAAGCCGCTGGTTATCCGTCAGGCGTTTCCCGATTTCCAGTGCCCGGTCAGCGCTGATGAACTGGCCGGCCTGGCCTGTGAGGAGGGCGTCGAGTCCCGGATTGTGATCGAAAATGACGATGGCAAGCCCTGGCAGCTCCACAACGGCCCCTTTTCGCCGGACCGGTTCAGCAGCCTGCCCGAACAGGACTGGACGCTCCTGGTGCAGGGGCTGGACCACTGGGTGCCCGATATTGCAGATTTGCTGGAACACTTCCGCTTCATCCCCAATTGGCGCCTGGATGACATCATGGCCAGTTTTGCCCCGAAAGGCGGCAGCGTTGGCCCCCATTACGACCAGTATGATGTATTCCTCCTCCAGGCCCAGGGTCACCGCCGGTGGACGTTTGGAGGCCATTGCGACCATACCTCCCCCCGCGTGGAGGGCACTCCGCTGCGCATTCTGAGCAGCTGGGATGGCGAGGAAACCGTTACTCTGGCACCCGGTGACATGCTGTATCTGCCGCCGGGTATTGGCCACCATGGAGTGGCCGAGGATGACTGTATCACGCTGTCGGTGGGCTTCCGTGCACCCACCGTGGATGACATTCTGACCGGATTTACCGATTTCCTCTGCAGCCAGTCCGATGCCTCAGATCACCTGAACGATCCGGATCTGAAAATACAGGACAATCCGGGCACGATTCAGCCGGATGTGGTTGACCGCCTCGAGACCGTTATCCGGGAAAAGCTTGAGGACCGCCGGCAACTGGCCCTCTGGTTTGGCCAGTTCTCAACGGCGCCCAAGAGCATGGATATTGTGGTGCCTGCGGAGGAGCCTGCGTCCACCGGAGACGTCGCCGAAGCAATACACGCGGGCGAGCAGCTGCGGTGGAACGAAGGCTCACGTTTCGCGTACTACGAGTTTGCCAGCGAAACCGCCCTGTTTGTGGACGGCGAGCAGTTCCTGCTCAAGGGCGATGCCCAACCGTTTGCTCCGCTTCTCTGCTCAGGGGCCCGCGTCGATATGCCGACCCTCGCCCGGCTCTCGGAAGACGAAGCATTGCTTGGGCTTCTGACCACCCTCTACAATCAAGGCTCGATTTACTTCGAATAAGCTTTATGAGCATCCGGTTTCGCAAATACAGCTGGCAACTGGCCCCGGCATCCATCCGGGATATCCGCCAGCAGGTGTTTATTGAGGAACAGAAAGTCCCGCCGGAGCTGGAGTGGGATGAAACCGACGAAATTGCCA
>NZ_DDOI01000059.1:8154-12857 GCF_002341575.1 Marinobacter sp. UBA2498
AACCGACGAAATTGCAGATCACTATCTGGCAGTGCTGCCAGACAATACCCCGGCAGGCGTGGCACGACTGTTTTCAACCCTTGAAGAGACCGGCCACATCGGTCGCATGGCGATCCTGCCCCAATACCGCGGACAGGGTATCGGGGAAGCATTGCTCCGGCACCTGATCGCAGAATCGGCTGACCGTTTTGCCGAGCTCAGGTTGTCTGCCCAAGAGCACGCCATTCCTTTTTATCAACGGTCAGGCTTCCACGTCTGTTCGGGCGTTTACGACGACGCCGGCATTCCCCACTTTGAGATGCGTAGCCTGGCACCGGGACTCGCGGCCGAGGGCCTTGGCTCCCGGGACCGGCCGATGATTCTGGGCAGCGACACAGACTCCTGGCTGTTTGATACCGAGGCCAGGCTACTGGGGCTAATGGATTCGGTGGTTGGCCAGGCCGGCCAGCGCATCTGGCTGTATGACCGCCTGCTCGAACACGATCTGTATGACCGGCATCGTTTCCGGGAGCTGATCTCCGCCCTGGCCCGTCGGCACCGGCTCAGCGAAGTCAGGTTGCTGATCCATGACGACAAGCCGCTGGTGAAACGTCGACACACACTGGTCGAACTGATGCGCCGGCTGCCGAGCCGCATGGAACTTCGACTGGTCAACGAGGACTACCCGGTTGAGGACCAGCCCTTCATTATTGCTGACCGTGAAGGCGTGGTGTACCGACATGATTTCTACAAGCCAGAGGGTTTCGCCAAGTTCTCGGACGGCGGCCGCGTAAAGCTCTTGTCGGAAAACTTCCAACGCATGTGGGATGCAGCCCGCCCTTCCCTGGAGCTTCGGGAACTACCGCTCTGAGTGATGGGCCTGGGGCGCGTCCGGCGCTTCGAACCTGGCCCCGAACGGAGCAAACTCGGTATCCACCTCAGTAGCCACCTCAGCAATCAGTTTGCGCAGCCATTGATGGTCCGCGTTGTGCTGCAACAGAGGGCTCCAGGCCATTTTCAGCTCGAACGGTGGAATCTCGAACGGAGGCACCTTGACCACAAGATTCGGGTTGTCTTTCTGCAGCCAGGCTGCCCGGGATGGCAGCGTGGCAATCAGGTCATGCTGCTCGGCCAGCAGCATTGCAACCTGATAGTGACGGGTGAATACGGAAATCTGACGCTTTCGCCCCATTCTCGACAGCGCCTCATCAACCCAGCCCAGCCGCTGGACATCCTTCGGGTTTACACCAACACCAACACCAAACCCGGTCTTGCTGACCCAGATATGGCTGGCGTCCAGATAGGTGTCCAGGGTAAAGGGCTCCTTCAATACCGGGTTACGGGCGTTCATCAGGCAGGCAAAATACTCGGTCCAGAGGGTCTTCTGATGGAAAGACTGGGGGATCTTGTCGAACCGGTTGATCGCCATATCCAACCGCCCCTGCTCGACATCCAGGAAGCTGACGTCACTGGGCGTGAGCACATCCAGGGTGACGTGCGGTGCTTCCTGACGGATCCGCCTCAGAACCCGGGGCATCAGGCAGGATTCGGCATAATCACTGGCCATGATCCGGAACACGCGCTGGCTTTCAAGAGCTGAAAAGGGTGTCTTATCTTGCACGGCCTGTTCAATATCCGACAGGATTCCCCGCACCAGCGGTTGTAGTTCACGCGCGCGCTCCGTGGCCGTCATACCCTCACTGGTTCGCACCAGGAGCGGATCACTGAACAGATCCCGCAACCGCTTCAAACCATTGCTCATGGCAGGCTGGGTAATACCCAGATGGTTCGCTGCCTTGGTCACATTCCGCTCGCGCAGCAACACATCCAGGTACACGAGCAGGTTCAGATCAACACGGGAAATATCCACAAAAACTCCGGAACGCCAGGACAACAGGAAAAGCGAGGCTCATTCACGAGAGCAATATACATGATAGCGAGGATTCACGTAATCAATCAGCAACACGAACTTTCACATTTGAAAACGGATCTGGAGCGGTATTTCTGCTAGTCTTTCGGATACTTGCTGAATAATATCGGTGTTTTGAGGCCGGTTTGTACACCCGCCATCATTTGATCCTGAAGCCGGAGTCGTTACTGACAAAATGGATACCACTACGATCGTCCTTCTGCTGGCGGCCATCGTTACCGTCTCGATTGTCATTATTGTGCTCAGCCAGATGCGGGAACGCGCCCGCATTGAACGGGCGCGCAAGATTACCGCTCAGGAAGACGCCTATAACAGGGCCAATCGCCTGCTGACCGAAATTCCAGGCCAATACCTGACAGCGGATCTGAAACTGCTTCTGATTAAACGCATGGAAGAAGCTTGCGCGGAGCTGGCCGGCCTGAAGTCGAACCTGCCGGTCAAGGAATGGCAGAAGTCCGCTGCAGAACTGAAAACACAGATCGTTGAAAAGCGCGACACCACCACGCCAGTCAAGATTGATTCCGCGGAAAAATCGAATTACGTCAAGGAATTGCTTCAGAATCTGTTCAAGATGATTGAAGCCATGCACAAGAGCGGGCGGATTGATTCGGCCACCGCCAAGAAAAACCTCAAGTATGTGCTCTTCCTTGTCCACAAGACCCACGCGGATCTTCATGTGTTTCAGGCCCGGGACTATGTTCGCCAGAACCAGATCCGGAAGGCCATTCATGCCTATCACCTGGCCAGTACCGAAATGGGTAAATCCCGCGACAATCCACTTGCCATGAAAGCAGTGAAGAGCTTCCGGACGCGCATTCAGGAACTTGAGGCCATGAGTGCAGAGGGTAAGGAAAGCCCGCAGGGAGAGTCCAAACTGGACCGAGAGTGGGATACTTTTCTCCACGACGATGAGTGGAAGAAAAAGGCCGATTACGACGACTGAAGGTACCGAACGGGTCGCTGTGAGAGGCCCGTCAACAGGGACAGTGCAAACCCGTGAGCAACGGCTTCAAACAACGGCTTTCCTATAGACTGACTCGAGACACGGTCCTCGTTGCCATGGCCCTCGGGCTGGTGCTGAATGTGGTCCAGATTACCCTGGACTACTTTAGCGCGAAGGATTCCATGGAGAAGGAAATCCATGCGCTGATCGATATCAGCAACAGCCCGGCCTCCCAGATTGCCTACAACATCGACGTCCGCCTGGCGGAAGAGTTGCTCGACGGCCTGCTTCGCCATCCCGCGACCATTGATGCCCGGATTACCGATAATGACGACGAGACCATGGCAGCATCCAGCAAGAGCAGCCCGGTCTCGCCCTATCGCTGGGTCAGCGATCTGCTGTTCGGGCCGGATCGCGTATTTCGACAGGAGCTCCGGGTTCCGCAACTTGAGGATCTGCCACTTGGGCATCTGATCGTCACCATTGACACCTATCACTATGGGGCGCTCTTCCTCCAACGAGCCGGATACACGCTGATCAGCGGGCTACTGAAAAGCCTGATCCTGTCTGCAGCTCTCCTTGCCATTTTCTATTTTGTGCTGACCCGTCCCATGCTCAATGTGATCAGCGCACTGAGCCAGGTGCGGGCTACCTCTCCTGAAAAGGTCAGGCTTCCGATCCCGGCAAACCATCGGGAAGACGAGATCGGGACCATGGTTGGTATCATCAACCAGCACCTGGAAACCATCGATTCGAGCCTTGCACAACTCCGGCACGCCGAGAGTGCCATGAAAAACTACTCCACCCAGCTTGAGCAGGAGGTGGCGGACCGGACCCGGGAGATCTCCGAAAAGAACGATGCTTTGCAGCGCGGTAATCGCGCCCTGGTCAAAGCCAAGGAAGATGCAGTTCGCCGGGCGCGGGCAAGGGCCAATTTCCTGGCCAGCATGAGCCATGAGATCCGGACTCCGCTCAATGGTGTTCTCGGGATGCTCGGCCTGGCACTCGAGGGCGAGCTGGATTCTGCCCAGCGCAACAGGATAGAAATTGCCCTGAACGCCGGTGAAAGCCTGCTCGGGCTGCTTAACGACATACTGGACATCTCGAAAGTGGAGGCCGGCAAACTCAGTCTGGAAAACATCCCCTTCAGTGTCCGGCACCTGATCGAAGAGTGCGCGACACTTCATGCCCAACAGGCGCGGCGCAAACGTATTCACCTGGTTACCGAAATCGATCCGGATCTGCCTGAAGACTTCCTGGGAGACCCGACACGGGTACGCCAGGTGCTCAACAACCTCCTGAGCAATGCCATCAAATTCACGGACGAAGGCAGCGTGAAATTAAAGGCGGCCTACTCCGGGGGTAGCCTGAGAATCGATGTCGTAGATACCGGGATCGGTATGTCTACTGAGGGCCTGCACCGGATTTTCTCACCCTTCTCCCAGGCTGATGCAGAGACCACGCGGCTTTATGGGGGCACCGGTCTCGGCCTGACGCTCTGCCGTCAACTTGTCGAACGCATGCATGGCCAGATTCTGGTGGACTCCCGGGAGGGCAGCGGCACACACTTCACCGTCACCCTGCCCCTGCCGGTTCATGGAGCCAGCGAAGATTATGATCTGCCCCGCGTGGATTCCCGCCTCAAGGACATTGGCATAGCGATGGCCATACCACCGGACAACCCACACCGGTCTGCGATCGAAGCCCAACTTCGCAAATGGGGCATCCCGATACGCGGCGCGAGCAGACACCCTGATGGAATTCTACTTGCACTTGCCAACGCCGGAGACGAAGAAACCCTGGCATTCGCAGACAACTGGCAAGGCGCCGGCGTCGTACTGGTGGACTCTT
>NZ_DDOI01000059.1:12931-26555 GCF_002341575.1 Marinobacter sp. UBA2498
CGGGATGAATTGCTACGTTGCCTGCTTCTGGCCGCGGGGCTGCTGAACAGCGAGGAACAAACGGCTACCGCCGTGGAAGACGATGAGCAAACCGGCACGGAGGCTTCCCTGAAAATCCTTCTGGTGGAGGACAATCAGGTCAACCAGATGGTGGCCGTCAGCCTGCTCAAGAAACTCGGCCATCGCACAGATCACGCAGAGAACGGCCTCAAGGCCATACAGGCATTGGAAAACAACCACTATGACCTGGTACTGATGGATTGCCAGATGCCGGTTATGGACGGCTACGAAGCAACACAGAGGATTCGGCAAAACCCCGAATGGAAAGACCTGCCGATCATCGCTGTTACCGCAAATGTGATGCAGGGCGACCGCGAGGACTGCCTCGCCTCAGGCATGAACGACTACATTACCAAGCCGTACAAGCGCGAAGAGCTCAGGACGGTCATCGACCGCTGGCGCCCCGCGATTTGACCGCGACCTTCAGGCCGGTAACAGTTTCTCGATGTCGGCCCGAATATCCTCCGGCTTGGTTGTAGGCGGATAGCGACGGACTACCTTGCCATCAGGAGCTACCAGGAACTTGGTGAAGTTCCACTTGACCTTTTCAGACCCCATCAGTCCCTTGGCTTCATGCTTGAGAAAGCGAAACAGTGGGTGGGCGCCATCACCGTTGACTTCGACCTTGGAAAACATGGGGAAGTCGACCCCGTAGTTGAGACTGCAGAACTGGCTAATTGCATCCTCGTCGCCCGGGTCCTGATTAAGGAACTGGTTGCAGGGAAAACCCAGAACCTCAAACCCCTTACTCCCCAATTCGTTGTGCAGGGACTGCAGGCCTTCGAATTGCGGTGTGAAACCACATTTACTCGCGGTATTCACGATCAGGAGCACCTTGCCCCGGTACTCTGCCATGCTTTGTTCATTACCCTTGATATCCCTTACCGTAAAATCGTAGACCGTCTCGCCTGCCATGAAGCTCTCCCTTCGATGTTTGTGTTCGTCGTGACTCCATTGTTCACAACACAGACCAAAAAACCATGGCAATGCAGGCTCTACGGCGATCATTTTTAAAAACCGGTTCAGGTTTGTGTGCTAAATCTGCCTTAACACGACACAATTCATCATAATTCCCCTGTTGCCGCCGGGCCTCGCTCCGCTAGAATAAAGGCCTCTCGTATTGGCAGGTGCCATTTTTCGATCTCAAAAGAAGGACGTCCGGGTCTTATGCAGAACTACTACAAATCCGCCAAGCTGGATAACGTGTGTTATGAAATCCGTGGCGTGGTTCTGCGGGAGGCACGCCGGCTTGAGGAAGAGGGTCACCGGGTACTCAAGCTTAATATTGGCAACCCTGCAGCGTTCGAACTGGATGTCCCGGAAGAAATCCAGCAGGACGTCATCTACAACATGCACCAGGCCCAGGGCTATGTGGAGTCGAAGGGGTTGTTCTCCGCCCGCAAGGCGGTCATGCACTACTGCCAGCAGCGGGGTATCGACAAGGTCGATATCGACGATATTTTCCTGGGCAACGGCGTCAGCGAGTTGATCGTTATGACGATGCAGGCCATGTTGAATACCGGCGACGAAGTCCTGATCCCGGCCCCCGACTACCCCTTGTGGACCGCAGCCGTCACACTTTCCAGCGGCAAGCCCGTGCACTATCGCTGCGACGAACAGCAGGACTGGTTTCCGGATATTGACGATATCCGCAAGAAGATCACCCGGCGGACCCGTGCCATTGTTCTGATCAACCCCAACAACCCGACCGGGGCAGTGTATTCAAAGGAGCTTCTCGAGCAGGTCATCGAACTGGCCCGCAAGCACAACCTGATTATTCTGTCGGACGAGATCTACGACAAGATCCTCTATGACGGTACCCAGCACATCTCGACCGCCTCGCTGGCCGACGACGTGCTGTTCTTTACCTATAACGGCCTGTCCAAGAATTACCGGGCAGCGGGTTACCGCTCGGGCTGGATGATCGTCAGTGGAGCAAAACACCGGGCGAAAGATCTGATCGAAGGCATCGACATGCTCTCGAATATGCGCTTGTGTGCCAACGTTCCGGCCCAACTGGCCATTCAGACAGCCCTGGGAGGCTACCAGTCCATCAACGATCTGGTGGCACCAGGCGGGCGGCTCTACGAGCAAAGGGAAACCGCCTGGCGCATGCTTAACGACATTCCGGGCGTAAGCTGCGTCAAACCCCAGGGTGCGCTTTACCTGTTTCCGAAACTGGATCCCAAGCACTTCCCTATCGTGAACGACGAGAAACTGGTTCTGGACCTGCTGTTGCAGGAGAAGATCCTCCTGGTGCAGGGGTCGGCCTTCAATATCGATGACAGGCAGCACCTGAGAGTCGTGTTCCTGCCCAGGGAAGATACCCTCGAGGATGCCATGGGCCGGCTCGGCAATTTCCTTGGCCAATACCAGCAATAACGGGGAAAACCATGGCGGATATTCACGTCGAGGAATTCTACAAGGATGCGGCCATTGCCCTGGTGCAGTTGTATGGTGCCTTTCCCAGGCGCATCAACCTGTTTGTCGAGGACATTGCCGGCCCGGATGAGCCGGACGAATTTGGCCTGCACAGCAAGCGACACATGGCCTGTTTCGGCGCCCTGCTCTGGCTCGCAGAGGAAGGTCTGCTCCGGTACGTCGACACCATCCGCCAGGAAGCTCTGGACCAGGCGGTTCTGACCAGAGACGCCTTTATCCGCCTGAGCGCGCCGGCGCCAGAGACTCTGACCAGCGAATTCGGAATCCCCGAGGAAACGGCTGCCGGTAATCTGCCCCCTTCCGTTCAGGAGGATCTTTCCACTCACATCCACCTGATTCGCAAGGCGCTGCGCGGGGGGAACTCCGCCCGAATCAGCCAGATCATGCAGGCAACCTTTTTTGCCGACCGCGGCAATTATTAAATCACCGTAAGCTCGTTGATTGATTGAACCGCGACCGCATATAACGGTCTGAATAGCGGCTTTATTTTCTTTGACGAACTGATCAGGGCACCAACATGCGTATTCTGCTGTTTCTGGCAACCAACCTTGCTGTCATCCTTGTCGCGAGCTTTACACTGCGGCTGTTGGGCGTGGATAGCTACCTCGCCCAGAATGGTATTCAGTATGGCTCTTTGCTGGCCTTCGCGGCGGTCTTCGGATTTGCCGGCGCCATCGTGTCTCTGCTGATATCCAAACGAATGGCCAAGTGGAGCACCAGGGCCCGGGTTATTGATTCCCCGAGAACACCTGCCGAGCGCTGGCTGGTGGATACCGTAGCCGAGTTGGCGAAGAACGCCGGTATCGGAATGCCGGAGGTGGCTATTTTCCCGGCGTCCCAATCCAACGCCTTCGCAACGGGTTGGAACAAGAACGATGCCCTGGTCGCCGTCAGCGAGGGCCTTTTGCATCGCTTCAACAAGGACGAAATCCGGGCAGTTCTGGGCCACGAAATCGGCCACGTGGCCAATGGCGACATGGTGACCCTGGCTCTGATTCAGGGTGTGGTGAACACGTTCGTGATCTTCGCCTCCCGGGTCATCGGTTCGTTTGTTGACCGGGTGATATTCAAGAACGAAAGTGGGCATGGCCTTGGGTTTTTCGCCGTCAGCATCGTTGCCGAGATTGTCCTGGGCATTCTGGCCAGCACGATCGTGTTCTGGTTCTCCCGCCGGCGGGAATTCCGGGCCGACATCGCTGGCGCCCAACTGGCGGGGCGCACAGCCATGATCAGCGCGCTGGCAAGATTGAAACAGGAGAGTGAAGTGCCGGATCAGATGCCGGATTCGCTCCAGGCATTCGGCATCAATCGCGGAGCCCGGGGCGGCCTGAGCGCCCTGTTTATGACGCATCCGCCCCTGGAAGACCGGATACAGGCATTGCAGCACGCCAAGCTGTAAAAAAACGGGGCCCTCGGGCCCCGTTTTTTGTTGTACAGGTGAGACTCGTTCAGATTTTCAACTTGAACCCAATGGCCCGGAAACTGTCCTGCAGCGATTTGCTGGTGCCCTTGAGCTGAATCTTGAGACTGGAACACTCCCGACGTACCGGGTAATCACGACGGAGCCTGTCAAACGCCGCACCTCGCTCTTCAACGGATCCGGTCATGGCATTCCGCAGCCGGGCATCGTCGGGACGAGGGTCATAGCAAGCCCTCAGCGCAATGCGGATGGCATCTTCTTCGTCGGCCGAGCTGGTAAAGGAAATCTTGCTGAGCGCCGGCTCGGGTAAAAACTGGCCGGCTTTTTTGCGAACCGGCAAGCCCAGAAACTGGCTAAGCGACTGGTAGATCATTTCCGTCCCCTGAACCTTGCCTTCGAGGCTGTATCCGGCGATGTGCGGTGTCGCCAGCCAGACCCGGTCAACCAGTTCGGGGTGAATCCTCGGCTCCTGTTCCCAGACATCCAGCGCCACGGTCGGCGCGTTACCCTGGTCAAGCCGGGCCAGCAATGCTGACGAGTCGATGACTTCTCCACGACCAGCATTGATAAGGAGCTGATTTGCGCCCAGAGCCTCAAGCTCGGGATGACCAATCATATGCAGCGTGGGATGGTCCCCTTCTCGCGTCAAAGGTGTGTGCAGGGACACCACATCACACTTCATGGCCTCTTCCAGCGACACAAACTCTTGGTCGTCCTCTTCCCGATCCGCCCTGGGCGGATCACAGAGGCGCACATCAAATCCAAGGCGTTCCAGTTTGTGGGCCAGTTCGCCACCGACATTGCCGACCCCGACTATACCAACACTGAGTTGGGACCAGTCTGCAAGGCCACGCCGCTCGGCATGCAGCGAAAGCACAGACAAAACGTACTCGGCAACACTGTTGGCGTTGCAGCCGGGCGCCGCCGAGAAGCGAATACCCGCGGCCTCGAGCCAGTCGAGATCGACATGGTCGGTACCGATGGTGGTTGTGCCAACAAACCGAACCCGACTGCCCTCCAGGAGCTCACGATTTACCCTGGTGACGGAACGAACCAGGACGATATCGGCATCCCGGACATCCTCGTTCGACATGGAACGGCCGGATACCCGGCGAATCTCGCCGATATCGCCGAAAAAGGAATCCAGTAAGGGAATGTTTTCGTCTGCTACGATCAACATGATGATATTCGGCCCTGTCAGTTCCTGCGCTGACGCTGATTGCGCCCACCCTGACCACGTCCACCGCCACCCTGCGGGCGACGACCGCGCTTGCGGGTAATTGGCGGATTGTCCATCGGCGCCATGAGCGCTTCATCGGGCACGGCAGTCTTCAGCTTCTGGCTGATGTAGGTTTCGATGGCGGGAAGCGCGAACGAGTCATCCTCACCGGCAAAACTGATGGAAACCCCGTGTTTGCCAGCCCTGCCTGTGCGGCCAATCCGGTGCACATAATCTTCAGCATTATCAGGCAGATTGTAGTTGAAAACGTGGGTGACGCCGTTGACGTGAATACCACGGCCAGCCACATCGGTGGCCACCAGGACCTGGATGCTGCCTTTTTTGAACTGGTCCAGGGTTTTGAGGCGCTTGTTCTGGGCTATTTCGCCTGACATCAGGGCAACTTTGACGCCCTGATTCCTCAGATCTTCTTCCAGGTCGCGGCACTGATCCCGGCGGTTGGCAAATACCAGCGCCTTTTCCACTTCCGGCCGCTTCAGGAAATTGACGAGCACCGGCAGCTTTTCATCGTCGCCCACCAGGTAGACGGTCTGCTCAACCCGCTCCGCCGTTTTCTGCTCCGGTTCAATTTCGACAAACTCCGCGTTGCTGGTCCACATGGAGGCGAGGTTCAGCACGTCCTGGTTGAACGTGGCACTGAACAGCAGGGTCTGGCGCTCCTCTTTGGGTGTGCATTTGCGGATAATGCGCTTCACATCGGGAATGAAGCCCATGTCCAGCATGCGATCAGCCTCATCAAGGATCAGGATGTCGAGCTGGTCCAGAAACACGTCCTGGGATCCGAGAAAATCGATCAGACGGCCCGGGGTCGCAACCAGAATGTCGACGATCTCATTCTGCAGCTGATCGCGCTGCTTGTCATAGTTCATGCCACCGACAACGGTTACTACGTTGTGCCCGGTATGCTGGCACAGTTGCTCAGCGTCTTTCGCGATCTGCATCGCCAGTTCCCGGGTTGGCGCCAGGGCCAGAACCCTCGGCTCGGAGGCAAAACGGTCCTTTTCGGGAATCGGGGTTTCCAGCAAACTCTGGATCGCCGTAATCAGAAACGCAGCGGTTTTGCCGGTGCCGGTCTGCGCCTGACCAATCAGATCTTCGCAGGCCAGTGTCCAGGGCAGTGTTTCGGCCTGAATGGGTGTGCAGTATTCAAAACCAATGGCCGTAATGGCATCCAGCAAACGTTTGTCGAGGTTCAGATCGCTGAATCTCAGATCGCCGGTGTGTTTTGGGTCAGATGTCATAAAGTCTCAGTTTTCCTGGGAATGTCCTGATTCAGAATATAGCGGAGCGATACGTCGGGCATCTTCATGCCAGCGTTCTTCTAAGGTTTCTCCGGTACCGTAAAATGTGGCCAGCGAGTCAAAAAATCTCTGGGCCCGGGGCGGCAACCCCTGTTCCAGATACTCACCTGCCTGGTCTCTGACTCTTTGCCGAAACCGCTCTTCATCGGCGGCGCCAACGCCGGAGAGGTTGTCCACGCTGATGTGAAAACGGGCTCCTGCGGCCACCGAAAACAACCACTCAATGGCCTGGGGCCTGACCTCAACCTGCTCGAAAGCCTGCTGCTGCTGCAGTGTCCGGCCATCCGGACAGTACCAGTAACCATAGTCATGAAGTGTGCGCCGGTGCTCACCAGCAATACACCAGTGGCTTATTTCATGCAAAGCACTGGCATAATAGCCGTGAGCGAAAACGACCTGTGCGAGACCTTCCGGATCGCTGGCAGGCAAGTATTCAGGTTCATCACTGCCTTTGACCAGAACTGTCCGGTATGCTTCCCGGAAAAGGTCATTAAACAGCATGATAAGATCATTTGGACTGTGATTCATTGGGTGGCTATTGTGCGACTTTACCGCCCCCAATACCAGAGGGAACTTTGACAGTCACGTCGTGTCCATGGCTGGCTTGCGCCGGCGCCGATTGCGGTGTAACAGTCGCAATTGAAAAGACTCTGAACAGAGAGACACCAACCGGGAAATCTTACAATCAATGATGGCTTTTGCTGTAGTAACGACGATAAAACGCCAATGGGCGAATCCTCTGGGCCTGATTCTGGCACTCGCCCTTGTGTGTTTGAGTTCCCCCTCCGCCTGGGCACTCGGCGGCAATGGAGGCTCGCTTTTCGGTGGCCAGGGTAGCGACTTTCTGCCCGTCGACGAAGCACTGCCCTTCAGTTTCTCAACCAACGCTGACACCGTGGTTCTCTCCTGGAATATCACGCCCGGGCACTACCTGTATCGCGACCGGATCAGCATCACCGCTACAAATCCCGAGGTAAGCCTGGGCGAACCCACTTTCTCGGCGCCAGGCACGGTGACCGAGGACGAATTCTTCGGCAAAACCACCGTTTTCTTTGATCCCGTTGACGCCCGTGTGCCTGTCGCGCTGCCTGCTGGCCTTCGGGAAGCAGAACTTCAGGTAACCTACCAGGGCTGCGCCAAAGCAGGCTTGTGTTACCCGCCCCAGACCCGGGATGTACTGTTCTACCAGGGTGGCGGCGGATCCGGCTCACAGACCGCCGCAACAGCTGGTTTTGCGTCAGGCGACAGTGTTCCCGTCGACACGGAAACCGCCACCGGCCTCGCCGGCTTTCTGGCCCAGCAATCCACCCTGGTCATTGCCGGTGTATTTTTGCTCCTCGGGTTGGGACTCACCTTCACCCCCTGTGTGTTGCCCATGGTCCCGATTATTTCCTCGCTGGTTTCCGGCAGAAACACCCGGACAACCGGCCATGCCCTGCTCCTGTCCGGTAGCTATGTGCTGGGCATGGCACTCACATACGCTGCGGCCGGCGTGCTGACCGGCCTGCTGGGGGCCAGCTTCAATCTTCAGGCACAATTGCAGTCACCCTGGGTTCTGAGCGTCTTTGCGCTGATGTTTGTCGTTTTCGCACTGTCGATGTTCGATCTGTTTGAAATCCAGCTGCCTCGCTTTATTCGCGAACCACTCAATGATGCCAGTCACCGGCTCACGGGAAGTCGGGTATTCAGTATTTTCGGTATCGGCGCCCTGTCAGCGCTGATCGTATCGCCCTGCGTATCTGCGCCACTCGCTGGCAGCCTGCTGTACATCTCGACGACCCAGGACGCCGTAATCGGCGGGGTTGCCCTGTTTGCGCTTGGACTTGGAATGGGCATTCCTCTGATTCTGGTCGCGGTGGGTGGCCGGAAACTCCTGCCAACAACCGGCCACTGGATGACCGCCGTGAAGCACTTCTATGGTGTGATGTTGCTGGCCGTAGCCATCTGGCTGGTAGAGCGCCTGGTGCCGGGGTGGCTGGCATTGACCCTGTGGGGCCTCCTGGTCGCCATCACCGGCGTTCAACTGGGGGCCTTTGACGCTGCCAAGGCGGGCTGGGAGCGCACTCGTAAAGGTCTGGGCCTGGTCCTCTTCGCCTATGGTCTGGCGTTATTGGCAGGCGCCGTGGGTGGCGCCAATGACCCATTAAAACCCCTGGCACCATTCACCATTGCCTCGGCATCGTCAGGCGGCATTGGGACCGCTGGCATTCAGCACGCTGATTTCGTGCGGGTCGAACGGCCAGCGGATATTCAGGCGATGCTAGAACAGGCTCGTGAGCAGGGCCGGCCCGTGCTGCTCGATTTCTACGCCGACTGGTGCATCTCGTGCAAGGTGATGGAACGCAATGTTTTCAGCAAACCGGATGTAATCCAGGCGCTCAGCCCCTTCACCCTGCTTCAGATCGACATGACGGACAACACGCCCGAGCAGCAGGCCATGCTGGACGAACTGGGCCTGTTCGGGCCTCCAGCCATACTATTTTATGGCAGCAACGGGGAAGAAATTGCCCAACGAAGAGTGCTGGGCGAAATGGATCGGGAGGAATTCCTTGGTCACCTGCAGGCGCTGCAGCCGGAAGTCTGACTGACAAAATCGCTATTGTCCCCGGCGTATCAGGTAGATAAACAGATCGTCCTCTTCCAGCTGTTTCACCAGTTCATGGCCGAGAAACTGGCAGAACCTCGGTATGTCCCGGGTGGTAGAGGGGTCTGTCGCCACAACCCGCAACACGCCACCAGGTTGGACATCGTTGATCCGATTATGAAGCATCATGACCGGTTCCGGGCAGAAAAGGCCCCGGGCGTCCAGCTCAAGGTCGTAGTCAGTTGCGGTCACACGTCGTCTCCTGTCAATGAACCTGATTTTTCGTAAAAACCTGCTAAATTATTGTTTATAACAGTTAAACCACTTGGAGGTTTCTCATGATCCGGGTTCTGATCGAACGCCATATTGCCGAAACCCTTGAAACAGCCTACGAAGAACGGTCGCGCAAGGTTCTGCAGCAGGCTGTCAGTGCCCCCGGTTTCATTTCTGGCGAAACCCTGCTCGACAGCCACGACCCCAATCACCGGATAACACTGGCGAACTGGCGCTCCGAAGCAGACTGGGATCGATGGTTTCACTCCGATGAGCGCCGTGAACTCATGCTGGAGCTTATCCCCATGATGGACGAAGAAGAGCACATTACAGTGCTGGAGCAAAGCGCCTTTTAACCCGTCCGCTCGATGAAACAGGTTATTTCTTCCCTGTCATGGTAAAGGTGGCGGGCTTTAAGGCGAAAACCGATGCCCGCCTCTTTCAAGCCATCAACGAGAATGTCCCGGCAAATCAGCCACTCGTCATAGCGCTTTTTCATAGGCAGCTTCAGATTGAAAACCGTGTAACGGCAAAGGCCGTCACCTAGCCAGGTCACAGCCAATTTTGCCGTTTTCCGGGGCTGATCCACAATGTCGCAGACCATCCAGTCGATGCCGCGCCTTGGCCGCCAACCATAACCATCCGCCTCAACATGCTCCACCTGTCCAGAGGCCATCAATTCAGGGTTCATTGGGCCGTTGTCCACTGCGGTTACCATCATCCCCTGACGCACAAGCTGCCAGGTCCATCCGCCCGGAGCGGCCCCAAGATCCGCGGCCTTCTTGCCACCACCAAGGTAGTCCAGCTCCTGTTCCGGAGGCAGAAACACCTTCCAGGCCTCTTCGAGCTTGAGGGCAGAACGACTGGGCGCTGATGCCGGCAGCCGCAGGCGCGGGATGCCACCAACGTAACGTGCCCGGTTATCCGCCAGACTGAAACCGACGACCGCCGACGTAAAATCGGGGAGGAAAACCTCGAGACGCGCCGGCGCAGGAGCATTCTGGTCAGCCTTCAGGAGGCCGGCTCCTCGCAAACCTCGGGAGAGCGGCGACACCCACTTTCGGGCAAAGTTTCCAAGGTCTCCATCCGCGTTGTTTTCCGGTAACCGGACTTCCAGCCGCGCACAACCCGGAAAACCGCGCCCAAGTCCACGGATTCCCTCGATAACGGCACCGACTCTGTCGGTCTCTGGCAGTCTGAATTGCCCGAGAACGACAATCCAGTCACGGACGAAGACCAGCTCCTCAAGAGGTAGACGAGCCATCACATCATCGGCAGTTTCCGGAACTGCCGGGTAGAAGCGCACCAGCCCCTGGTCTTTCAGGGGCTCGAAATACCCGAAAATACCTCGCTCCGAGGCTGAGTCGGTCATTTCACGGCCGGCTTCGGTTTCAAAGCCTGGCCGGCAAAACACAAGAATCTGTTCCATGCATTTCCTGAATCAGGGTCGGAGACCAACCCGTAAAAGTTGAAACTGTTTAACAGCTTAGATTGTCTTCTCTGGCTACACTTCCCGCTCTGATAACCGCGGGAAGCCATGAATGTCGTCCGTTTTGCGTTTGATTGCCATTCTCTGCCTTTTGCTGGCCCCTGCCCTGGCGCTGCCAGACACGGGTTCGATGGCGTCGGACTGCCCTGTCCTCGAGGCCACCGATACTGCTGCCCGCGCTTCCCTGATGCAATACGTTTGCTATTACAGTGCGCCGCCGGGCGCGCCCGGACATGAAGCAAGGAATCCGGACCAACTCCCCCGAAATATCAATTGGACCCCTGCAAACGGCCGGGACCTGGTATTCAGCCACACCAAATCCGTTTACTGGGTACACCTGCACGTCAGGAACTCCGGCGCTGAGCGGGCCGCCTGGTATCTGAAACTCAACTACCCGCTGCTGGACGAAGTCACATTCTGGCAGACGGGGAATGATACTACAGAGACACTGGTTACCGGAGATCAACGGCCTTTCGGGTCCAGGGCGGTAGACTACCGGTACTTTCTGCTTCCCGTCACACTGGATGGCGGTGAAACCCGGTCCCTGACGATCCGAATCCACAGCAATGGCGCTCTGAACGTGCCGCTCAGCTTTGAAACCCTGGCAGAAGTCATTGCCCGCAGTAATCATCTGACACTGACCCACGGGCTATTCTACGGCGCGCTCCTGGTCTTTGCGGTCTTCAACCTGCTGCTGTTTTTCAGCTCCGGGACCGGCTATTACTTCTACAACGCGTTTTACCTGGCAGCACTCGGACTCTTTCTGTTCGCCATGGGCGGCTTCGCGAACCAGTACTTCTGGCCAGACAACCCGGGCTTTGCCAATACATCCATCCCCTTGTCTTTGTCCCTTTGCGCCCTGGCCATGATCCTTTTCGGCCGGTCCTTCCTGGAAGTAGACCGCGGAACCATCTCGGAAACAGTCCTCAAAGGGCAGGCCTGGTTCTGCATTGGCTTCCTGGCACTAACACTGATACTGCCCTACAACAAAACCATTCTGCTCAATACCGTTCTTGCACTGACGGTTATTTCAAGCCTGTTCATCATCGCAGCGGTTCGTTGGAAACAGGGGTATCAGCCGGCTATGTGGTATCTGCTGGCCTGGCTGATCATGCTCGTTGGTGGCCTGATCTATGCCCTGGCGGCTTTTGGCTATCTGCATGACTTTCTTGCACGGGAGGCGCTGATGCAATCCGCAGTGGGAGGACAGGTGATCCTGCTGAACTATGCGATGGTGCAGAGGTGGCGCCTGCTGAACCAGAAGCTTCTGGACGTGGAACATAATGCGAGGACAGAACTGGAATTCAAGGTGCATGAACGAACCGCGCAGCTGCGGAACACCATGCGGGAACTGGAAAAGGCCAACCGCAAGCTATCGACATTGAGCCTGAACGACGCCCTGACCGGCCTTTACAATCGAAGGCACCTGAACAACATATTCCCGGAATTGTGCGCCGAAGCGCGGCGCACGTCCCAGCCACTGACCCTGGCGCTGGTCGATGCCGACCATTTCAAGAACATTAACGACACCTGGGGCCATGGCTTTGGGGACAGCTGCCTTCAGTTCATCGCCGAAATGCTGACCCGGCACGTGAAACGTCCCCGGGATGTTGCCATCCGATTCGGTGGTGAGGAGTTTGCGTTACTGCTGCCCGGAACCGATGCAAATGGAGCTTTGAATGTCTGTTCTGCATTGCTGCAAGACATCGCCAGGACGCCACTGCTCTCCCCAGACGGCAACAAAGTGAGAATAACCCTCAGCGCAGGTATCGCGTCACTCGTCTCCGGAGAGACCCAGAACCAACTGTTCGAACGGGCCGATGAGGCCCTGTACCGTGCAAAAAGCAGGGGCCGCAACCGCGCTGAGCTCTCTGAGGCTGTCGGGGTGCAGTAGAGATGAGGCTCAAAGCCGCTCGTCCACAAAGATCCGGGTTTCCCGGGCAGCCACCACGATCAGCTCCGCTTGGGTCTGTGGTTGGCTTTTCAGCGGCTGGAAATCATGATTACCCCCTTCCAGCCAGTGCAAACGGATTCCCTCCAACTCCTGCTCATGGCCAGCCATCTCGGACGGTTTCCCGAATGGATCCCTTGTCCCCTGAAGCACCAGCATAGGGCAGCTCACATTCTGGAAGTGCGCGGTACGCCAGCGGTCGGGCTTACCGGGCGGATGGAAGGGATAACCAAAGCAGGCGACACCATCAATACCCTCGCGACGGCTCGCCAGGATGCTTGCCATGCGTCCACCCATGGATTTGCCACCCACCAGTACCCTGCTGCCAGTTCCGCAATCTGATCGCACCTGATCAACCACCCGGGTAAAGCAGTCCAGCAACACGTGCTCTCTGTCGGGCGGTCGCTTCTTTCCATCCAGACGCCTTTTCTGCATATACGGGAACTCAAAACGTACTGTCTCAATGCCCTCTTGCTCCAGCGCTGCCGAAAGCTCCTCCATGAAGGTCGAATCGGCCGGCGCACCCGCGCCGTGGGCCAAAATCAGTACAACTTTCGGCTCATTCCCATAGCCTTTGGTCTTAATCAACTCCACAGAATTCACCTCATCCAGTTAAGCGACTATCATTGCACTCAGGCAACACACATTCCCTTAGCTGAAACAACTCCAATAACGGCACTGAAAAGGAAGCCATGTTGCTGATTTCGGCGCATTTGACGGATGTCAGGACTTGACCTGAGTCATTGCAAACAGCTAATCGTTTCTCCATACTTGCGCCCGCATATTTCCCCACTTTAAACCCATTGGTAAGGCTATGAGCACAGTAAATGCAAACCTGACATACAACTACAAGGTGGTGAGACA
>NZ_DDOI01000059.1:26836-27332 GCF_002341575.1 Marinobacter sp. UBA2498
TCGGCTTTGGTGGAAGTGCCCTGTTTGCTACCTCCTATTATGTCGTTCAGCGCACGTGCCAGGCTCGACTGATTTCGGATAGCCTGGCTGCGTTCACTTTCTGGGGCTGGACGGCGATCATTGTCGCGGCAGCCATTACCCTGCCATTGGGCCTTACCACTTCAAAGGAATACGCCGAACTGGAGTGGCCGATCGATATCGCCATTGCGGTCGTCTGGGTGACGTACGCTCTGGTGTTCTTCGGAACCATCATGAAACGGGCCACACCGCATATCTATGTGGCTAACTGGTTCTATGGCGCCTTTATCCTGACCGTTGCAGTGCTTCATATCGGGAATAACATGGCGCTGCCAGCCGGTGCGTTCAAGTCCTACTCTGCCTATGCGGGCGTTACCGACGCCATGATGCAGTGGTGGTATGGACATAACGCAGTAGGCTTCTTCCTGACCGCAGGTTTCCTGGGCATGATGTACTACTTCGTTCCCAAGCAGGCCAA
>NZ_DDOI01000059.1:27550-28927 GCF_002341575.1 Marinobacter sp. UBA2498
TCCTGGGGCGGCATGATCAACGGCATGATGACTCTGTCAGGCGCATGGCACAAACTGCGCACTGACCCGATTCTGCGCTTCCTGGTGGTTTCCCTGTCGTTCTACGGCATGTCCACCTTCGAAGGTCCGATGATGTCCATCAAGACCGTGAACGCACTCTCCCACAACACTGACTGGACCATCGGCCACGTTCACTCCGGTGCTCTGGGCTGGGTAGCCATGATCAGTATCGGCGCGGTTTATCACCTGGTACCGAAGCTTTGGGGACTCCAGGGCATGTACAGCACAGCGATGATCAACGTGCACTTCTGGCTCGCCACTGTGGGCACCGTACTGTACATCGTTGCAATGTGGGTTAACGGCATCATGCAGGGCCTGATGTGGCGTGCGGTTAACGAAGACGGCACGCTGACCTACAGCTTCGTTGAATCTCTTGAGGCATCCTACGCTGGCTACTTCGTCCGGTTCCTCGGCGGCGTCATCTTCCTGTCAGGCATGCTGATCATGGCTTACAACGTGTACATGACCGTGCGTCAGAAAGATGCGGTTGCGCAAGATAACGCGGCAACTCAGCCGGCGTAACGGGAGAGAGATCAGATGAAACACGAAATTGTCGAAAAAAATATTGGTCTGATGATCGTACTGATCATCCTGACCATCAGTGGCGGCTTTCTGGCCGAAGTAGTGCCTCTGTTTTTCCAGAAAGAAGTTAACGAGCCGGTAGAGGGGCTTGAGCCCCTGTCAGCGCTCGAACTGGAAGGCCGGGACATCTACATCCGCGAAGGCTGCCATGTGTGCCATACCCAACAGATCCGCCCGTTCCGGGCGGAAACCGAGCGGTATGGCCACTACTCCGTTGCGGGCGAGTTTGTTTATGACCGCCCGTTCCTGTGGGGCTCCAAGCGCACCGGTCCGGATCTGGCCCGTGTTGGCGGACGCTACTCCGATGCCTGGCAGCGCCAGCATCTGTACGACCCGCGCAGCGTAGTGCCTGAATCCAACATGCCGGCATTCCCCTGGCTGTTTGAAGACAAGGTCGACCACAGCAAGACCGCTGCCAAGCTGGAGACACTTCAGACTCTGGGCGTGCCCTACACCGACGAGCAGATTGCCGAAGCAGCCGCTCAGGTGGAAGGTAAATTCGAAATCGAAGCGCTGGTCGCGTACCTGCAACAGCTGGGTACTGTGATTTCAGACAGACGGTGAACCATGGATATTAATGAGTTACGCGGCATTCACACACTTCTGGTAATGGCGGTTTTCCTGGGAATCGTCTGGTGGGCCTACAGCGCCCACCGCAGGAAGGCCAACGACGAGGCAGCTCACCTGCCCTTCGACGATGACGACGTGGAAAAGCGTACGCTCGAACAGGAAAAA
>NZ_DDOI01000059.1:29031-29719 GCF_002341575.1 Marinobacter sp. UBA2498
GGCTGCTGGTGGCTGCTTTGGGCAACCCGCAAGAGCCAGACAACCGATACCGAAACCGACCGCACCATGGGCCATTCCTTTGATGGCATTGAGGAATACGATAACCCACTGCCAAAGTGGTGGTTTTACCTGTTCCTGGCCACTTGTGTTTTCGCCCTCGGTTACCTGGCCCTCTACCCGGGACTGGGCAACTATAAGGGTCTGCTTGGCTGGACTTCCACTAATCAGTGGGAAGCAGAGGTCGCCGAGGCCGAGGAAAAATACGGCCCGATATACGCCCAGTACGGTGAGACTCCGGTTCCCGAACTGGCCGAGAACAGCGATGCCATGAAAATAGGCCAGCGTCTGTTCGCCAACAACTGTGCGGTTTGCCACGGCTCTGCCGCTCGTGGCCAGGTTGGCTTCCCCAACCTGACCGACGACGATTGGCTGTGGGGCGGAACACCGGAAGCAATCCTGGAAACCTTGCACAATGGCCGTATGGGTAATATGCCGGCCAAGGGCACCATGCCCGGCATGACCAACGAGCAGGTGGATCAGGTTGTGAACTATGTTCTGAGCTTCAGCGGTCGGGAAAAAGACGCCGAAGCTGCCAAAGCAGGCGAACAAGTGTTCGCTCAGGCCTGTGTGGCCTGTCATGGCCCCGAGGGCAAAGGCATGGAGGCCATGGGCGCCCCCAACCTGACGG
>NZ_DDOI01000059.1:29779-32421 GCF_002341575.1 Marinobacter sp. UBA2498
GACGGACAACACCTGGCTCTATGGTTCAACCTACGAGTGGATCAGGGAGACCGTCGTGCACGGCCGCCAGAACCAGATGCCTGCACAGGATCGTCTGCTTTCAGACGATCAGATTCAGATTCTCGCGGCTTACGTCTACAGCCTCTCGAACTGAGTCAGCCGGCCGGGGTGAAGAGCCCCGGCCCGGTCTTTTCAACCCTGTGCCTGCGCCGCGGGCACAGGCTTGAAAAGATCAGCAGCCTAACGGCCTGTTGCCCCGCATTACCATTTCCCTGGAGGTAACGATGAGCAGTGAGATCCCGGTCAAACAGGTTGACCCGTCCTCTGACCCGTCCTCTGACCCCTCCGACAACAACAATAAATCCGGAACCGTCGAGCTATACGCCAGCCGTAAGAAGATTTACGTCAAGGAAGTCAAAGGCTTCTTCCAACGCATCCGGAATGTCAGCCTGACGCTGCTGATGGGCATGTACTTTGCGTTTGTGTGGTTCACCCTGGACGGGCAACCACTCATTCATTTTGACCTTCCCGCCCGTGAGTTCCATTTATACGGGGCCACCTTTTACCCGAAAGATTTCATCCTGCTCTCGGGGATGCTGATTATCTGTGCCTTTGGCCTGTTTTTCATTACCACGCTGTTTGGCAGGGTCTGGTGTGGCTACACCTGCCCCCAGACCGTCTGGACCTTCATCTTCATGTGGGTTGAGGAGCGCATTGAAGGCAGCCGCAACAAGCGCATGAAACTGGACAAGGCGCCCAGCTCGGCAAACAAAGTCGCGAAAAAATCCGCCAAGCATACGGTCTGGTTTCTGATCGCACTGGCTACCGGGCTGACATTTGTCGGCTATTTCTATCCGATTCGCGAGCTGATCGCGGATCTGTTCACCCTGCAGGCCAACGGCTGGGCCTATTTCTGGGTCGGCTTCTTCACCGTTGCCACCTACCTCAACGCCGGCTGGATGCGAGAGCAGGTGTGTCTTTACATGTGCCCCTATGCCCGCTTCCAGTCGGTGATGTTTGACCCCAACACTCGCGTGGTTTCCTACGATCCGAATCGTGGCGAGCCCAGGGGCGGCCGCAAAAAAGGCGTGGATCCTGCCGAGGCCGGTCTGGGCGACTGTATCGACTGCGGCCAGTGTGTTCAGGTATGTCCTACGGGCATTGATATCCGGGACGGCCTTCAGTACGAATGTATCGGCTGTGCGCTGTGCATTGATGCCTGTGACGAGATCATGGACAAGATGAATTACCCGAGGGGGCTGATCCGTTACACCACGGAGAATGAACTTGAAGGCAAGACCTCCAAACTCCTGCGACCAAGAACCTTCGGTTATGGCGCGGTGCTGTCACTGATGATTGCCGCGATTATCTTCACCATCGCCACCCGTGTGCCAGCCCAGATGGATGCTCTTCGGGATCGCGGTGCTCTTTACAGTTTCAATGGCGAGGGGCGGATTGAGAACTCCTACACCCTAAAAATCGCCAACATGACCGAAGTTCCCCAAACCTTCACTCTGTCAGTGACTGGCCTGGAGGGGATCCGGATCCTGACGGACACTTCGGTAACCGTTGAAAGTGGTGAAAACCGCTCACTGCCGACCGTAGTCGACGTGCCGCCGGAATCCATCACCGAATCCAATAACGATATCCTGTTCAGGGCACAATCCGAGACCGATTCTTCGCTGAGCCTTGAAACTGAAAGCCGATTTGTCGGTCCAACGCGCTGATCGTCGATCGTGCAGCACTGACCGTTTGAATGAGACATTGATTTATGACTACTGAAACACCCGTAGCACCCTGGTACCGCCAACCCTGGTTCTGGTTCCTGCTGATTTTTCCGGGGGCGTCCATCATTTACTGCGCCGTTGCCATCACTATCGCTGTCAGCACAGAAAATGCGATGGTCACCGACGACTGGTCCAAAGAAGGGCGCGGAATTAACATGTCCATAGCAAGAGACCAGAAGGCGGAAGATCTCGGTATGGAGGCCCAGATTGATTTCCAGAGCAAAAATATCACCGTCAACCTGAACACCGTTGAGGGTCCGGCGGATTTCCCGTATCTGATCCTGAACCTGTTCCATCCAACGCTTTCCGACAAGGATCGCACTGTTCAATTCCAGCAAATCGCTCCAGGGCGCTTTGCCGGTAAGCTCCTCAATGACATAGACGGCCGCTGGTACTACGATCTACGGGGTCCAGCTAACGAGTGGCGATTAAAAGGCGAAGCCTGGCTGCCAGCTGAAGACGGAATTACAGTCAAGGCCGGGGGGTCTGCCCAAGGTTGACCAGGCTGGATTGCTTTCACTGCGGTGAGCCAGCGGACGGTGAGCCGCCCATCACCCTCGAGCTCGAAGGTTCTACCCGTCACTTCTGCTGCCAGGGCTGCAAAGCGGTGTGCCAGACCATTCGCAGCGAGGGTCTCGCCGGGTTCTATGATTTCCGGACCAAACCGGCCGTTACCCCAAAGCAGCTGACCCCGGCGGAACTGAACCGAATCAGAGAGCTTGATCACCCTCTGGTTCAGGAGTCGTTTGTTGCACCGGTGAAAGGCGCACAGGAAGCGCAACTGCTGATTGGTGGCATCACCTGTGCCGCCTGTATCTGGCTGCTTGAAAACCATATGAAGCAGCAGCCCGGTGT
>NZ_DDOI01000059.1:32479-47948 GCF_002341575.1 Marinobacter sp. UBA2498
GTGTTGACTCCTTCTCGGTAAACCATACCACTCAACGTGCGCGACTGGTCTGGTCCCCGGATCAGGCTCGGCTGAGTGACCTGCTGATCGCGATCCACGAGCTCGGCTACACCGCCCGCCCCTACCAGGCAGACGAGGCGGAACAGGCGCTCAAGGCCGAGCATCGGTCCATGCTCATCCGCCTCGCCATTGCCGGAATCGGTTCGTTCCAGAGCATGATGCTGGCGTTTCCCCTTTATTTCGAACTGGTCAGCGAGCTGTCGCCCGAGTTCGTCAGCTTCTTTCGCTGGTTCAGCCTTCTGGTCGCTACCCCCGTGGTGCTCTTCAGCGCTGCACCTTTTTTCCGCAATGCCCAACGGGATATCCGCAGCCGGCATCTGACCATGGATGTGCCGGTTGCCATTGCCATCGGACTCGCCTACCTCGCCAGCGCGTGGGTAACCGTCTTTGGCGGCGAGGAAGTGTACTTTGAGTCCGTTTGCATGTTCACCTTTTTCCTCCTGCTCGGGCGCTACATTGAAGTTCAGGCCCGCTACCGGGCAGGCCTGACAGGCAATGCGCTTGCAGGGTTTCAGCCGACCGTCGCCACACTGGTCCAGGGCGATACTACCGACATTATCCCTGCCCATAAGATCCGGCCAGGCGATATCGTTCGTGTGCGCCCCGGCGAAACCCTGCCCGTCGATGGCGAGATTGTGCGGGGAGAATCAACCCTGAACGAAGCAGCCTTAACCGGGGAATACCTCCCTGAAACCCGCCATCCCGGGGATACTGTCCACGCCGGCAGCGTGAACGGGGAGAATCCGCTCGATGTCAGGGTGGTTAAAGCCGGTGCCCAGACTCGGCTTTCAGGCATTCTACGAGTACTGGACCGCGTGCAGTCGGAAAAACCCCGCGTGGCCATGATGGCGGACCGGATGGCCGGCAAATTCGTCGGGCGGGTTCTGATTCTGGCACCAGTTGTCTGGATAGGCTGGTGGCTGGCCGGTGCCGACAACGCCTTCGACATCACACTTTCTGTTCTGGTGGTGACGTGTCCCTGCGCGCTCTCCTTGGCGACACCGACTGCCATTACCTCGGCAACAGTCAGGCTCCGGCGGCTTGGTTTTCTCCCGACTCGGGGGCATACCCTTGAATCAATGAACACGATTGACACCGTGGTCTTCGATAAAACCGGGACACTCACACGGGGCGAGCTCAGCCTGGCCGGCACCACAATCGTTGGCAGCATGGATGAGCAGACTTGCCTCAAGCTTGCCGCGGGCCTGGAGAAATACTCCGAGCACCCCATAGCCAAAGTATTTCACCGTCGAACCACTGCTGCGGTCGAACATGTGGAAAATCACATTGGCGGTGGGCTTTCAGGCCGGCTGGGAGACCTGCAGCTGTTCATCGGCCACAGGGGGTTTGTCGAACAACATACCACCGCGCCAGCGCCACAAAAGGATCCGCATCAGGGTATGGAAATCTGGCTGGCCTCTGACCACGAGTGGCTGGCCTGTTTCAGGCTCGACGACCAGCCCCGTGACGATGCCCGGGCAGCCATCAAAGCTCTTCAGGATTCCGGCATTCGCACCCTGCTCCTCAGTGGCGACCGTTCCGGGCATGTAAACCAGGTGGCAGACATACTGGGCATTGACGAGGCTATCGGACAAGCCTCCCCAGAAGATAAACTGGCTGTGCTGGAGAAGCTGCAAGCCGAGGGCCGGCACATCATGATGGTGGGCGACGGTCTGAACGATCTGCCCTCTATGGCTGGCGCCGGAATTTCGGTGGCCATGGGCACGGCTGCCGACCTGACCCAACTGAAAGCTGATGCAGTACTGCTGAATGGTCAATTGCTGCAATTGGTCGAAGCCCTTAAAACCAGTCGCCAGACCCAGCGCATCATCCGCCAGAATCTATGGTGGGCTCTCATATACAATGTGCTGGCGCTTCCCCTGGCCGCGGCCGGAATGGTCCCACCCTGGCTGGCAGCAATTGGCATGTCTCTCAGCTCTCTGGTGGTCGTTCTGAATGCGCTGCGGCTTGGCAAGGCACCGAGCCGGAAGAGTCAGGACAATCTCGCGGTTGGCGCCCAGGCGTTGTCCTGATACCGTGAACTTCTAATCTTTTCTGCGAGGTTGCACCGTGCAAATCGTCATGTTTCTGGTCCCGGTGATGCTCATACTGGTGGCGGTAGGCGTCGCCCTGTTCACATGGTCGGTCAAGAACGGTCAGTACGATGATCTCGAAGGCCCGGCGCATCGGATACTTTACGATGACGACAAGGATATGATCCCGGACGACGCTCGCACCGACAAACCGGCTGCCGGGGAGCCAACCCCGGAGCAAACAGCTGAAGTCAGCGATACCGCTGATACGGGTGAGGATAAGTCCCAAAAAGGATGAATCCGGAACTCTACCTCAGTTACCCGAGCGCCTTCCTGATCGGATTGCTAGGCAGCACGCACTGCCTCGGCATGTGCGGCGGCATCAGCGCTTCCCTCTCCATGGCCCTGCCTGTGGGCCGGGGGTTCCGGTTCCGGCAAACGGTAATGCTTCTGGCCTTCAACTTCGGGCGCATCGGCAGCTATGTCCTGATCGCAACACTGGTTGCGCTGGCCAGTACCTCGGCCGCCAGCCAGTGGGCCTCTGCCGGCCTGGTGCTTCGGACCCTGGCAGGGCTGCTGTTGATCTTCATGGGTTTGTCCATGGGCCAGTGGTGGCAGGGAATTCGCTACGTTGAGCGGGTGGGTGCTCCAATCTGGGCGCGCCTCTCCCCGCTGACCCGCCGCTTCCTGCCCGTGAATCACGGCGGACAGGCACTTGCTCTTGGAGCGCTCTGGGGCTGGCTGCCCTGCGGACTGGTATACAGCACGCTCGGTTGGGCAGCATTGCAACCGACAGTGGGCTCGGCCGCGCTGACCATGCTGTTTTTCGGGCTCGGCACGCTTCCCTCCATGTTGGCCACGGGTTTCGCGGCCAACTGGATCCGGGGTTTACAGAGCCATCAACTGTTCCGGAAGGTGACCGGCGGCCTGCTTATCCTGTTCGGACTCTGGACACTGCCTTTCCTGCATCTGGCCGGACACTAGCCGGCTAGATATTCAGGACATCCAGGCGACCGAAGTCAGTTGCGGTCTCGGGTTCAGCCGTCTGTACGGCCTGGCGCTTGCCACCGAGGCGCTTGCCTTCCTTGAAATCGTAGAGATTGGTATCCGCCAGGTGCGAGGGTTCCACATTGCACATGGCCCGGAACATGGTTTCCAACCGTCCGGGATGCTGCTTGTCCCAGCTCTGGAACATATCCTTGATCACCTGGCGCTGGAGATTCTCCTGAGAACCACACAGGTTGCAGGGGATGATGGGGAATTCGCGGAGACCCGCGTAGCGGGCGATATCTTTTTCCCGGCTGTAGGCCAGCGGCCGGATAACCGTGTTGCGGCCATCGTCACTGTGCAGCACCGGAGGCATGGACTTCAGCTTGCCGCCGTAGAACATGTTCAGGAACAGGGTTTCCAACAGGTCGTCCCGGTGGTGGCCCAGGGCAATCTTGGTAACCCCATGCTCTTCCGCGAAATTATAGAGAATTCCCCGGCGTAGACGGCTACACAGGCCGCAGGTCGTCTTCCCTTCCGGCACTTTTTCCTTAACAATGCTGTAGGTGTCCTTCTCGATGATGTGATACTCGATACCCATGGAGGACAGATATTCGGGCAACACCTCTTCCGGAAAGCCGGGCTGTTTCTGATCAAGGTTGACGGCAATCAGCTCAAACGAAACCGGGGCGCTCTTCTGCAGGTTGAGCAGAATATCGAGCAGTGCGTAAGAGTCTTTGCCGCCGCTGAGGCAGCACATGACTTTGTCGCCGGCTTCAATCATCGAGAAATCGGCAATCGCCTGCCCGACTTCGCGGCGCAGACGTTTCTGCAGCTTGTTCAATTCCAGTTTCTGGCGGCGCTCCCGCTCTGGGTTGATAGACTGTTCGGAACTGGCGATCATTGCTTCGGACATACCAACTACGTTCATAAGGCAAGTGGACGTGGGATTATACGCGTCACATGGATTCAGGGACAGGATACCGACATGGATATGTTGCAATCGGGTGAAGAGATCGCAGGCAAACGGGAACAGAACCGTATCCGGAACCGCAGGGCAATCCTGCATGCCGCCCGGGAGTGTTTTCGCGAGCGGGGGTACGAAAACTCAACCATCCGCGACATCGTTCGGCGAACGGGTCTTGCAGCCGGCACCTTCTACAATTATTTCTCAAGCAAGCAGGATATTTTCGCGGCTTTGCTTACCGACTTCCTGACCAATCTGAACAACAATCTCAGCCAACAGCGGCGGGCAGCCGACAATCCTGAGGATTTCATCCACTACGCCTACCTGGCCCTCTATACCGCGACCGCCCGGGATCCGCTGGTGTATGAACTCGCTCACCGCAATGACCGGGCACTTCGGGAACTGTTCGGTTCGGATATTCTCGGCCTGGCCATGTTATCTCTGGAAGAAGATGTTCGCGAGGCGATGGAACGCGGGCTTCTTCCCCGGATTGAGTACGAGTACCTGTGCGCCGCTTTTTTCGGCGTCGCCTACGAGACCAGCCTGACGCTGGCAAGGCGCGCCCACAGCAACCCGGAGTCGGCGGATGCGGAAGCGTTAACGGCGACCCGGTTCTCCACCGCCCTGTTCATGGGTGGACTTCCGCAGGTGGCCGCACTTCCCTGATGGGCCGCAGTGCCCTAACATGAGTCCTATGACAGACAGCCATTCTCCCATCAATGCTTCTCATCCCAGGACTGTGGATGATGATGACTGCCTGGAGCAGCAGATTCAGCACCTGCTGGTGGCCGTTGAGCACGAACTCAGATCGGCACCGGCGGGCTTGAATGAATTATCGCTGATCAAGGCGCTTCAGAGACCGCCCTGGGAACTGCTTGGACAGGTTGTTTTCAGCGAACCGGAAAAACTCTATCCGGTGCATTTTCTGTTGTTTCACGTGCTCTACCGTCTTCGTGACCAGTTATCCGAAACCGGCGAGAGCCTGAAAATTTCGCCCTTGAGCATCCGGATCGAGTCACAGTCGGTGGTCGGTGGCGAAGGGGTTCCGGACAGTGTCGACACACTTCGTCAATTCTATCTGGATCTTTCCCAGTACCGTCTGCCGGAGGAAGCCATTCAACAGATGGTGAATGATTTCTGGGCAGGTGCTCCAGGCCAGGCACCGGCGCAATCCGAAGCCAGGGAAGCCGCCGAAGTACTGGGATTTCAGGCTGTCCCTACAGACTTTCCAACGGTCAAACAGCGATTCCGCCGGGCGGTCATGCACGCTCACCCGGACCGCGGCGGCAAGACCGAAACCATTCAGCATCTCAATCAGGCCTTTGCGGTACTGAAAGCCCACTTCCGTCACAGCATCTGACCGGCCTTTTCGATCTGGCCAGGGCCGATAAATACAGGAGACGATATGCCGCTCACAGCATTCCTGAAACTTTCCCTTCTCGTCGCGATTATGGCGACCGCCATCTCAGCCCGCGCTGACCTCGTTGTCCTGCAGTATCATCATGTCAGTGATTCAACGCCGCCCGCTACCAGCACGTCTGTGTCTCTTTTCGAGGGCCAACTGAACATGATCTTGGATCTGGAGCTGGACGTTGTGGATCTACAGCAAGGCACCGAAACAACGCTGGCCGGTACCGATGGGCAAGGTAATCACATCGCCATTACCTTCGATGACGCCTACGACTCCGTCTACCATACGGCGGCGCCGCTGCTGGCCGACAAGGCCTATCCCTACACGATTTTTGTAAATACAGAAGCCGTTGGCCGAAACGGCTACATGACCTGGGATCAGATTCGGGAGTTGGCCGAACGTTCGGGCGTAACGATTGCCAACCACAGCGCTGACCATGGGCATCTCGCCCGGAAACCGAACGAAAGTCAGAGTGACTGGCAAGCCAGGGTTACCAGCAGTCTCGACTCAGCCCAGGGGACCCTCTCCAGGGAATTGAAGGCGCCTGCACCCATGTTTGCGTACCCTTACGGCGAGTTTGACGAAGCACTGGAGCGCAAAGTGGCCGAGCGGGGCTGGTACGGTTTTGGCCAGCAATCCGGCGCCATCGGCCAACAAACCGAGAAAACCCGATTGCCGCGTTTTCCGATGGCAAACGCCTACGGGCAGCTGGGCAGCCTTGATGACAAGCTTCGCAGCAAGGCCTTTCCTGTCAGTACCGGAAACCTGCCCGATGGCGTGATCTCCGACAACCCACCGACACTGACTTTTCCGCTGATTCCCCCCATTGATGCCGGCCGGCTGACCTGCTTTGCCTCCGGCAAGGGGCGGATCGGTTTCGAGGTGATTGACGGCAACGTGAGGGTACAGGCCCCGGACAGCTTCAACAGCCGGCGTTTTCGCTACAACTGTACCCACCCTGCCGGTAATGGCAGCTACTACTGGCTGTCGCAACAGTGGCTGGACCTGAGCAAACCCGAGGACTGAGAGAACTGAGAGAACCGCGGCATCAATCCTCCAGTTGCATCAGTCCGATTTCGCCCTCGCTGACATGTGGAATTTTCCGGGGGCCGGACGGTGTTTCAATAACGGTCTGGCCGCTCAGATCCGCCGCGCGTGTGAACACGACCATCCACCGCTCCCCCCGGGCCGGAAACGCGGGTACCCATGCCTCCAGATAGCCACGGCGACGCCAGGTCTCGGGCTCAAAATCCATCACCAGATCCGTCACCAGCCTGAGCGGCCTCATCCGGTCATCGAGAAACACCAGCGATGGCACCAGCACCCCGTTTCTGGCGTAGGAACGCAGCCGCATGACAAAACTGTCAATCCTGTCCGGCCCGGGAAGCTCAACCACCTGATAGGGGCTCGGACCGGTCAGAAATGCATGTACCTGCGAGCTTTCCGTTAGGGCAATTCCGAATTCCCGGCCCGACTGCCAGCTTTCACGATGACGAATGTCCATCGATTCACAACAGGCCTCAGAGAAGCGGGAGAAGTAATCGCTGAGGGCGGGTTCAATACCCAGGATTGCAAAAGCGTCCGGATCATGGCCGGGCACCGGTGCACGGTCCGCTGTATCCGGACCGGCATGATAAACGCGGGCCGCGGTAATCCGGACCGGCGGCGCTACCAGACCTTTCTGGCGATCAGAGCGGGTATCCGGCTGGTAATAGTCGACCCTGACATTGCCTTCGGCGTCCCGCCAGGTGAAGTAGGGTTGCGGTTCGCCGGGGCGAACATAACCGTCCCTTTCAAGCTGGCCGGCGTCCGGGTAGTTCTCAAGGGTGTATTTCGTTTCTTCCCGCAACTCCGGCTTCGGACCGGTTCCAGCGGCATCGGCATCGCCGCCTTCTTTCCCGGCTGGCTGTTCCGGTTGTTCACCCGTGGTGCCGGCAATGGGTGAGTATCTCACCCTGCCCTGCTCATCCACCCAGGTAAAATAACCCTCCCGCCCGGATACGACCGAACCCCCGATCTGGCAACCCGCCAGCGACGTTGCCAGCAGCAGGGGTAATATCCGTTTTAGTCTGGAGCCGTTAGTCACTGACAATCACTACCCCCGGGTTCGGAATCGTCTTCAGAATTTGGTCCGGAAACTGAGGCCGGCCATTACAACCCGAAGCGAGGTTTTCACGTCCAGCCCAGCGTAGGGGTTATAAATGATATTGGAAATATTGTCACAGTTCAGGTTGCAACTGCCGTTGGCAGGTATCGACTCCACCGACTGAAGATAGCTGAGGTTCATATCAATCTCTGTGTTCTTGTCCCACCGATACCCCATACCGATGCTGTACAGGTTAGCACCCCCGAACGGCGCCATCACCTGCCGCTGGTCATCCGGGATAACCGAATCCCGGATTTCCACACCGGCCCGCAGGTCCAGCCGGGTCGAGGCATGAAATTCCATCCCGAACGCCCAGTTCCACTGACTCTTGAACCCCAGCGGCAGTCTCAGGGTATTCGGCGTGGCGTTATCCGGCGACAGGATCCGTGCCGCATTCAGGAATTCAAGGTTGCGGTCAAAGCGGAAGACAAAGGCGTCCCATTGCTTGTAGTCGGTCCAGCCAATGTCGGTGTTCAGGGTCAGTTTCGGGTGCACGTCGACACTGATACCGGTCTGGAAATGCTGGGGATAAACCAGGTCCATGCTGACATTGCCGGCCTCCTTGGGGGCACCGGAGGGAAGACTCAGAATGGCCGAGGTAATGGCACCCAGCACCGAACCGTTGACGCTTTGCCAAAAGCCGGACCAGTCCTCGGTATACTGGATCTCAAAGGTTCCCTTCAAATTCATTTCAGCTTCGGAGGTATAGCTTGCCCCCCAGCTGAACCAGTCGGTCGGCTCCCACATGACGCCCAGCGCATAAGTGGGCGACAGCGTTTCCTGCACATTGATGCTCAGGGCGCCAATATCATCCCAGGGGCCAACATTACCACCACACAGCGCCAGCCATGGCTGCAGCGGTTCGTCACCGCTTTCACAATTAAAGGCATCCTGAAGGACTTCCGCCACGCCCAGCAACATGTTGGGCGCCCGCATGTACTGATCCGCGGCGATCCCCATCTGCGACAGGTGAATACCGGCGCCAACCGACCACTGGTCGTTGATCTCGTAACCAACCGTTGGTGACAGATAGGTCGTTCTCTGCAAGGCGGTGGCCTGGGGCTGATACCGGCCCGGATCGTCCTTGTCCCGATAATAACCCGCCGCCAGCGGCAGGTAAAACGCATTCCCGAAGGTGAGTTTGGACCCGGGCGGATTGATGCTGATACCCGCCGATGGCGCAACAGCCGGCCCCGGCGGCGCCCTCAGAATGCCGTAGCCCGGAAGGTACAGCGCCACATTGTTGGTATGGCTGCGGGTATTGGCAACCGGGTCCCTTTGCTTGCCCGTCCGGGGATCAATCTCCAGCCCGTCTATGCCGAAAATCTCGTAGCCCTCAGGCGCCGTGAAACCCGCATCGATATCCAGGTAGATGCTCATCAGATTCACTTCCAGTTGACGACCGTCCAGCTTGGTCAGCCCCGCCGGATTGTACTGAATCGCCATGATACCCGGTGGGTCGGCGGTAACGGCATTGCCCAGCGCCAGCGCCTTGGGATGTATGGTCAGGTTCTGCGCAAGCTGGGCCTGGGCACCACACGAGATGGTCGTGGCAATCAGGGCCGCGAGAATCGGACGGTTGTAGCTTTGCTGTGCCATGAAATCCTTCCCTTCCCTTAAGTCGTCAACGACACCAATCACTCTTTGAGGCCGGAGAAGTTAATGGGCAGGGATACCCCCAGGGAAAAGTCCGGTGCATCCTCGGTGAGACCAATGCCAAGGCTGGTGTTGACGATTGTGGTATCGCTGACGCGAGTGCCCAGGGACAGGCTCAGAAAACCGGTCATCTGGTCCTGCGCCACCGCCTGGTCGCCATTGGAGAAGCTCAGCACAGTCTCGTCGGTGTAGCTGAGCTGAGCCGAAATACTGAGGGAGATGTCGTAGGACAGCGAATAGGCGAAGCCACCGGAACCCGACACCCCGAACCCGGGATCGAGGTTGGTCAGCAGCC
This sequence comes from Marinobacter sp. UBA2498, assembly GCF_002341575.1. Classification (NCBI taxonomy): domain Bacteria; kingdom Pseudomonadati; phylum Pseudomonadota; class Gammaproteobacteria; order Pseudomonadales; family Marinobacteraceae; genus Marinobacter; species Marinobacter sp. UBA2498. Next base: position 42,035 of record NZ_DDOI01000059.1, read on the forward strand.
GCGCTCCCCGGACTTGCTGAAGGCCTTCCACAGGCAGGTTATAGGTGGCACTCACCGAACCGAAGATCACTACCGGATCCAGAACCTTGGACAGGCTCGCGCCGCCACCGATTGAATAATAGCCGCTGCCAGTGGAGAGTTGTTCGTTGATATCGATCTCGTAGGGGCTGACGCCGGTCTTGCTCGTCAGGGTTCCGAACAGGGTGGTCGACATCTTGCCGGGCACATAGGCAAAGGGCTGCCAGCGGCCGGTAAAGGAGATGTCACCAAAATCGTAAACGTTCAGTTCATCCTGGGTGTCGTACTTGACCACCAGTGGAATACGGGTGCCCACCGTCAGGTTATCAAGCAGGCCGTAGTCGTAGGTAAAGGAATTGGTGAAAATGTGGGTAGCCGACGGCACCACATCGAGGTTCCTGACCGAGCCGTTGGTAATGGCAAGGTCCAGCCGCTGATCGGCGGTATAGGAATAGTCGAATGAAAAATTCAGATAGTGAGACCCCTTCTTCTGAAGGGAATAATTGTTCTCCGCAGCCTGGAAGACCTCTTCCAGCTGCTGTGACGCATCCTGGTCTCCCTCCTGTTTGGCCAGCGCCTCCCGCGCCTGATCCACACTGCCTTCATCCGCCAGGGTCATGCCCGAAAGCGGACCTGCCATGGAAACAAGGATAACGCCTCGCGCAAACCAACGATTCATCCTGACTCCCTTTCTTATTAGTAATTTTCCTGACGCCGGTGAACCCCGGCAAGTTAGTTACGACGGTAAAACAACTGCTTCCGGGTATTCTCGACGCTGCCATCGGGATTGTTTTTCTGGCGCTCCAGCAGATTCTGGATGCGCCTCTCGGTGGATTCGTGAAATTCCGGTATCCTCTCCAGCGCCAGCAACGTCATGGTCTGGTCGTCCACAAAGCGAAGGTCTTCCTCTTTCAGCTCCAGGTTGTCCAGGGGCTTGTCACCTCCCGGAAATACTATGAACAACACGTTGTCGTCCCATTTCTCCTCGAATTGATCAATGGTGAAGGAAATATTCCCCACCGCTGGGTCTGCAAGGAAAACCCGTCCATTCCTTATGGTTCGCAGTACCACGAAGTGCTTGAAACCGGCATGATGGATCGGAACAATTGCCGGGTGATCCAGGTCCTTGAGGTCATCGATGGTGGCCCGGAATCCGCCTGACGGATAGCCGAGGGCAGTAACCAGCCGCTTCATATCGAGCATGGAGAACGCGCGCCGCTCAACGATGCGCTCACTTTCGCCGTAGTGGAGCAGCCCCTCCATGACCTGTCGTTCTGACAAGGTCCGTCCGAGATAGAAGTTCAGCACCGTGGTCAGCGCCGCGCTTCCACAGCTGTAGTCATAGGCCTGACGCACGATATTCCGGAACTTCTGTTCAACCAGAGGCTCCACCCTGACGTCGGAGCGCAATTCAACAGGACTGGAATCCACATCCTGCTCAATGACGATCTGGCCCTTCTCAAAAGGCTCCACCACGGTCGCTTCCTGCACCATGGTGAATGTAAGAATGGATCCAGCGAGCACCAGCAGCATGTCAGACGAAGTCCCTGTTTTTATTGGCCACGTTATTAAGCGGGTTACATGTTGTTACGGTAAGATACCGAAAAGCCTGCGCCCTTAAAGATAACTGTGCCTCAAATCTGTCGCTGCAGGAGGGGCCTTAGGAAGGGGATTTGAGAACTGTTTCATGACATGGATGGGAATCGGGAAGCAGGCCCGGTTGCCGGGCCTGCCGTTCAAAAGGTAAAGACCACGCCGAGTAACAGGTAGCTCAGGGCAGTTACCACGACAATGCCCATCAGATTGAGAGCAAACCCGGCTCTGATCATGTCGCTGATCTGCATGTGACCACTGGAGAACACGATGGCATTGGGTGGCGTGGCCACCGGCATCATGAAGGCACAGCTGGCCGCGATGGCGGCAGGCACAGTGAGTAGTAACGGTGACACGCCCTGACTCAGGGCCAGCGCCCCAGCAACGGCAGAAACGCCGCCGCGGTTGCGGTATTGCTGGTAACTTCGGTCAGAAAGATGATGATACCCGCCACCAGAACAATCATGACAAGGGTTGGCAGGGCGCCGGCCATGGCCAGCCCGAAGTCATGCCGGGTCAGCCACCACCAGGCCAGGGCCAGCATGACAACCGTCACCGGAACCCCCAGCAACATCCATTGGGCAAAGCCCACAGAAATACCCTGGTTTTCGCTCAGGTAGGCCGCCAACAAGGCATTTGGCGGTGTGCCAATAAGCGTGGCAATACCACCGATACTGGCGGAATAGGCGATCGCAAGAAGGAGTGCTGTGGCATAGCGGCGAACGCCCTCGGGATTGTCATTGCTGTCCATCATCGCCACCACCGACAGACCAATCGGCAGCATCATGATGGCTGTTGCAGTATTGCTGACCCACATGCTCAAAAACGCGGTTGCCAACATGAACCCGGCAATCTGCCGCCGGGGTTTACTGCCAACGGCCTTCAGCGTCATCAGGGCGATCCGGCGATGCAGGTTCCATCGCTGCATCGCAAGCCCGAGTGTGAAGCCCCCCCCAGGAACAGGAAAATGATCGGATTGGCATAGGGCTCGGTGGCTTCACCAACCGTCCCGAGCCCGAGCGCGGGAACCAGCACGATTGGCAGCAAGGCAGTGGCGGGAATCGGAATGGCTTCGGTAGACCACCAGGTAGCCATCAGCAGCATCAACCCCAGCGCCGCCCAGGCTTCCGCGGCCATGGTTTCCGGAGGTGGGAGTATGATGGTTGCCAGCAGAAAGGCAGCCCCGAGGATCAGTCCAATGACCTGGCTGCGGGGCAGCCCCTCGGCCTGTTTGTCAGCGTTGAGCTCTTCGGACATACAGTTCTATTCCATCATTCAGACATTCAACATCAGCAGGCGGGCGAAACGTCAGAGCGCCTGAAGCTGGCGATCATGAAAACGCCCGAGCAGGATAAGAGCCAGAATGGCGCCGGACAAGGCCCAGGCCATATCCGACTGGGTATCCCAGACGTAGCCCTGTGTGCCCAGAAAGGCCTCGGCCGCTTCGTCACTGAGCAAGGCCACCCACCATTCAATCAGCTCGTAAAAGGCGCTTAGCGCCAGACAGAAACAGACGATGAAAAACGCCGCCCAGCGGCGACTGGAGAACACGTCGAAGCGAATGACCACTTCCCTGGCAATGATTGCCGGTATAAACCCCTGTGCCAGGTGGCCAAGCTTGTCGTAGTTATTGCGCTCCCAGTCAAACCAGTCCCGAAACCAGTCGAACAAAGGTACTTCCGCGTAGGTATAGTGCCCTCCAACCATCAGGATGACGGCGTGGACCAGAATCAGGAAATAGACAAGAGGCGTCAGGGGATAACGGAAGAAACACCAGACAACCAGCACAAAACCAATGACAGCGGGCAGGACTTCCAGCGCCCAGGTGGCCCGATCCCTGGGTCCGATGGCAGACCAGACAAAGACTGCAAGAAAGACCACCACCCAGACGGCGGGCGCAAATCGCAGGTTCATAGGTTTCCTTTTGTACGTGGTTATCCAGACGCACCGGCGCGCAGGAAGTGGCCATAGCCAGGCTCCCGGCCCAGGGCAGCTTCCACCTCACCATCCGTTACCGCGGGTCGGCCGTTGATCAGCACCTCTCTGATACAACCAGGCACCCGGTTGACCATTCTCTCCAGTCCGAAGTTTTCCATCTCGGCCCACTCAACCTGTTCCAGATCCTGATCAAGGCCACGGGGGTCCAGTACCGTTATATCGGCCCGATCACCTTCCCTGATATGACCCGCATCAACTCCAAGCCAATCTGCCTGTTCGCCGGTCAGTCGATGTACGGCACGTTCCAGCGACATGACCGGCTCACTCTCCACATGGCTTTCGTAAACCAGCTTGAGAAACCGCAGAGGCAGATTGTAGAAGGCCATATTACGGATGTGGGCGCCGGCATCGGAAAAGGTGATCAGGGCACCGGGATTGGTGACCATTTTCCGGAGCCGATCCTTTCTGTGGTTGCCTACCGTGGTGAACCAGCGCAGTGAACGGCCATGGGCAACCACCATGTCGAGAAAGAAATCGACCACATGGATGCCACGGTCGGCCGCCAGCTCAGCAAAGTTGCGGCCAACCACGCTTTTATCCGGGCAGTCGAGAATAACGGCATCGCCGAAATCCCTCTGCCATACCCGGGGCGAGAGCTTTTCCTTATAGAATTTCCTGAATTTCCGTCGGTACTGTTCGTCCTTCAGAAGCTCGTTGCGCTCAAGCTGATCGCGGATATCGAGGGCCATTTCACCGGCGCCGAATTCTTCAAACAGTACGATATCCATACCATCGGCATAGACCGTGAACGGCGTTGGCAGGAGCTGCCAGCGGAAGTTGCCGCCAAAGCTGTTGGCCAGCCACCCCACAAGGCTGGCCATGGGTTTGACCGTGGGATTGCCTTTCAGATCGATCATGGCAATCAGAGTTGTTTTCAGGGGCTTTCTCAACCAACCCAGGGTCTCTTTCAGGTACTGGGTTACCTGCAGAGGATTGGCCGCATTGGGCGCGCCCTGATGCACCCGTCCGTATCGGCGCAAAAGAGCATTCAGGCGGCTGACCTCACGCCATCGGGCGTAGGTGCTCGGCAGACTCTTGGACCACTCCCGGTCACCATCCACCTTGTCCCATTTCAGGCACATGGTGGAAAGACCGAGAAAGCCCTCCTGCAGAGCCTCCTCAAGGAGGGCTTCCATTTGTCTTTGCTCTTCTGATGTCGGAGTCACGCCCCGGTCGGTGGCGCGATGCAGCCCCATAACGGCAGTTCTCAGATCACTGTGGCCGAGAAAGCTGATGACATTGGGCCCCAGTGGATGCTGGTCCATGAACGCCACCCACGCTTTTGGTGTCTGCCAGGACTTGTGCTGCTTCAGAATGGGCAGCACTTTTTCCCTCGGGACCGTTTCCACCCGGGTAAAAATATCCGAGGCGTCCTCCGGATCGGAACAGACCATGCTCAGGGAACAACTGCCGATCAGCACCGTGGTGACACCGTGACGCACGGATTCAGACAGGGACGGCGCTACCAGCAACTCGGCATCGTAATGGGTATGGGTATCGAGAAATCCCGGCGTTACCCAGCAACCGCTGGCGTCAATCGTGCGCGTCGCAAGGCCGGGTTCGGGCTGCTGGTCAAAGACTTCGGCAACCCGCCCATCTTTGATGCCAACATGGGCGATGCGTGAGGGGCCGCCGGTACCGTCAAAGTAGCGGCCGCCGAGAATAAGCGTATCGAACTGGTTCACCGTGCCAGTCTCCTTTTTGTTTTTATGTGCCGTCAGTCTAGCCAGCCAAACGTGATATGTCCTCTCATTTTAGCCGGCGGACCGTGCAATGCAGGCCATTAACGAAGACGGATACGGCTGCCGTCTTCAAGCTGACGATCCGGGTGTCGGACGACGTTGTCTGCCTCAGTCAATCCTTCCTGGATAACTGTATGAAATCCGTTTGTGCGACCGACCGACACGTCTGTCAGAACCGCAATGTCATCGACAACGCGGAATACCTGGTGCTGCCCATCAGTGACAAAGATGGCGGATTCCGGAACCTGAAGGACATTGTCGGAACGCCAGAGCAGAAACTCGGCGTCTACCCGATAGCCGTCCCCCAGGCTTTGCCAGGCATCAGCAGGACTGGTGATATCCGCAACTACCTGTACCCGCCTTTCTTCCACACCCAGGGCCGACACGTCCTCGAATCCAACCGGCTCAACGCGCCGGACCGTAGCGTCCAGGGTGCCGCCACCCCACCCGGTGAGGCGCGTCACCATACCGGGTTGGAGATTCACGGCATCAAAACTCAATACATCCACAACCACCTCAAGCGCCCCGGGATCCCCCAGTTCCAGAATGGCTTCACCGGCCTG
>NZ_DDOI01000059.1:48069-53787 GCF_002341575.1 Marinobacter sp. UBA2498
CTGACCGGCACACGTTCAACCGCTCCATCGCCGTTCGCACGCGCGGCAGACACCTCAAGGCGCGTTCGGGCCGCTGCCAGTTCGTGGGCCATCACTTCTTCGTCAAAGCGCGCGGAACGCAGAATGGCCTGGGTTCTGGCCGCAGTGGCCCGGGCCTGCTGCAAACGCTCGTCGGAAACAAAACGATCATCACTGAGTGCCTGGAGGCGGGCCAGCTCACGCACGGCGAGGTCTGCTTCAGCCTCGGCCGCCGCCACTTTTTGACGAGTGGAGTTCAGCGCCGAGCGGGCCGACTGCACCTTGGCCTCCGCTTCGGCCCGACTTCGGGCATCAAGGGTGCTGGCAGGCATGGGGTCAACCTCCGTCAGCAGCTCTCCCGGAATCACCGGATCCCCCACTTCCAGCAATACCCTGTGCAGATAGCCGGCAACCGGTGATGAAACCACGTATCGGTCACGCACCCGCGTTTTGCCCTCCTCCTTGATAGTGATTTCCATGGGGCCACGGGTTACCGGCGCCAGATCCACCCAGACCGGATCGGGTCGGATCGTGACCACAACTGCAACACTGGCGAGCATTACGAACACCCCCCAGAACAACCATTTTCCGGCAAACCCTTTTTTCGCCATAACCTCAGTTCACTCCCCGGTTGCTTTCGCACCTATTCCCGTGTTTTCAACACCGCTACAAGATCCAGCCGTTTCAGGCGCCACCAGGCAATAACCCCGGAAGCGATCGCCGATACCACCACGACCAACGCGGACATGCCAAGTGTCTGGCTGGTGATCGTCAAGGGCACCCGATACAGTTCGGTTTGCATGGCAGTAACGATCATGAGCGCCAGACCCTGGCCAGTCAGCCAACCGAGGGGAATACCCAGAAACAGCAAGAGCGCAACCTCTCCCAACAATATATGCGCAACTTCATTCTGGGTGTATCCCAGCACTCTCAGGCTCGCCAACTCCCGACCTTTTTCCGCCAGTGAAATCCGGATCGTGTTGTAGACCACTCCAAAAGCGATGATTCCGCCCATCAGGCTGTTGAAAAAGGTGAACGTCAGGAAGGTTCTCGCCAGGGTGTCGTAGAAGCTGTCGAGCATGGCCTGCCGGATGCTCAGGCCAAGCACTCCCGGGGTTTCGCGAAGACTGTTATAAACTTCCGAAGCCTTGTCCGGGTCCAGGTTGATCAGGGCCTGATTGATCAGGGGCCCGTCCCCCAGTGCCCGGTTGAGGGCATCCAGATCCATGTAGGCACCAACCCCGAGAAACTCGCTGGTGATACCGGCGACCGGAACCATAACCGTTCGGCGGTCGCCCTCCAGGAGCTCCAGCTGCAGAACATCTCCCGGACCGACACCCAGTTCATCGGCCAGAAAATCGGTCAACAACAACCCCTCCCTGGGGAGCGGAACCGGCTGCAGGTCACTGTCGATGACAAATTGCAGGCGCGCCTCGGAGGGTATTCCGGTGACTGCGCTTCGCCACTCCCGATGGCCGGAAACAAGACGTGCCGGGACCGAGCGTCGCCCCTCCACGTAACGTATCCCGGCTTGCCGCTGCAAGCCGAACAACGCCGCGCTGTTCACCGGATCAATAAAGGTCGCGGACAGATCCTGTTGCTGAACCCGTGCAAACTGCGTGTGGACCATCAGGGACACCGAGTCGAACTGGAAGTTTCCCACCATCACGATGGCAGTGGCCATAGCGACCCCAGTCATGGATAACAGGGTCCGAACCGGACGACGGGAGAGCTGGCGCACGATCATTCGGGAGGGCTGGGCGAAACGGATTCCCGAGAGCAGCTTTTCCACTATGGTCACCCGGTACCTGGCGGGCCCCTCAGGCCTCATGGCTTCAGCGGGTGGCAGTGCCGCTGCCTGCCTGATGGCTCGCCAGGCACCGAGCCAGGCGACCACAATTGTCATCAACCCCAGCAGCACAACCCATGCGGGGTCAATGCGAAACAACAGCCCCGGAAAGCGGTAATAATCCATGTACAGTTCGCCGAGAGAGCGTCCAAGCCATAGGCCAAGGCCAAGCCCCGCCAGCAAACCGATGACGGCAATCACGATGACCAGTTCGCTGTAATGCCAGGCGATCTGACGGTTGCTATAGCCGAAGGCCTTGAGTACCGCGACGATATCCCGTTGGGTGCTGATCAGACGGCCAATCACCACATTCAACAAAAACATGGCGACACTCATGAAAATGAGGGGGAAAACCGTCGCCATGGTTTTCAACTGATTGAGCTCGTCACTCAGAAAACGGTGGGAAAACTGGTCGTCCCGGCCAAAAGCCCCCGTTGCCCCATACCGGGCCAGCAATCGATCCAGAGCATCAATGACGGAGGCAGCAGAATGGCCAGGTTTGAGCGTCACCACCAGGCTGTTGAATGCGCCCCGCATGTCCATGGCGGATTCCAGGGCTTCCCTGTTCATCCACAGCACACCATAACGCCGATAATCAGGCAGCATGCCGCCAGGGGGAATGACGTATATGAACTCCGGTGACTCGACGATGCCAGTTATCGTAAGTTCCTGTCGCCGGCCGTTGATAATCGCCTCAAACTGATCACCCAGTACCAACTCATGCGCTTCGGCAAAGCTTCCGATGACCGCGACTTCCTGGCTGCGACCTGCCCCCGGAAGCCGCCCCTGACTGATAAACAAGCGATTGACCTCAGGCTGCCCCTCCGGAGGAATGGATACCAACCGGGCCGACACGGGATCCGCGAAGCCCGGCATCTCCAGTTTTGCGGCTCCCTCGACTCTCCCCTCGTACCTTGCTATGGCAGGTAATGAACCTAGTTCCTTGAGGGCATGGCGGGGCGCCCGTTTGACGGGGGCAAACACATCGGCAAACTGGTGCTGATCGTAGTACTGGGCTCTGGTCGCCAGTAACGATGAATAGTTCACCAGCGACATCACACAGACACCTACGCCTCCTGCGATCACCAGCGCGATGGCCAGTACCTGGCCCCGCATCTGCCAGAGCTCGCGCCGTAGTTTGGTATTCAGAACCGTGTTAAGACCTTTCGCGGCCATTTTTCTACCATTTGGCCCCGTTACCAGGACAGTGTCCGGGGATCCTGGCGACGTTCGTTACGGCGCTCACCACTGATGTTGCCGTCGGAGAGCGTGATCACGCGATCCCCCATGCCACCAATAGAGGCATTGTGGGTGATAATAACAGTGGTCGTGCCCGTCTCCCGGTTGGCTTTTTCCAGAGCTTCAAGAACCAGCACACCCGTGGCCGAATCCAGAGCTCCGGTCGGCTCATCGCAAAGAAGTACTTCCGGTCGTTTGGCAATGGCCCTGGCGATGGCAACCCTCTGCTGTTCACCACCGGAAAGCTGCGCGGGAAAGTGGTCGATGCGGCTCTTCAATCCAACCAGCTCAAGAGCTTCTTCGGGAGACATCGGATGGGACGCAATCTCGGTGACGGCCGCAACATTTTCCCGCGCGGTCAGGCTTGGAATGAGATTGTAGAACTGGAATACGAAACCAACATGCTCACGGCGGTAACGGGTCAGTTCGCGGTCGCCGGCAGTACTGAGATCAAAATCCCGATACCGGACTTCGCCGGTCGATGGCACATCCAGCCCGCCAAGAATGTTAAGGAGTGTGGATTTGCCAGAACCGGAAGCGCCCAGCATGACGACCAGTTCGCCGCCATAGAGATCCAGATCTACGCCACGGAGGGCATGAACCTGAACCTCCCCCTGATCATAGGTTTTCGTCAGGCCCCGGGTCTGGAATACGGCCGAGCCGGTCGTGGATGCCTGCAGTGGCTCCATGGTGTCACTCAGTCTTCGGCACAATCCACGCAAACCGTGGTATAGGGCAGAACCTGCAAGCGGCGTGGGTCAATGGCCTCGCCGCAGGATTCGCATTCGTCACCCACACCGTTATCAATCCGAGCCAGTGCATGTTCAATCTGAGCGAGTTCGGAACGGGTTTCGGTTTCCAGCGAATCGACCACTTCGTCGTTCTGGGTCTGGGTAGCCTGCTCCTCGAAATCCTTGTCTAACGCACCCCCTTCCCGATGCTGATGCGCCTCATAACGGGAAAGTCTGGCCGTCAGGTCGGCTCTCAGTGTTTCAAGTTCGGATTTCCGGTTGGTCATATGGCGCCTCCTGCCTTGCCGGGAAAACATGTTCCTACAGTAAAGCATAAGCTGAACCCGGGATTGATGCTTGTCAAAATTGCGTCACGCAGGATGAGGCAGAATAGAATTCCATCAAATCCATACGCAAAGGAGTTGTGACCATGAACACCGAGCTTTTCGAAAAAGCGACCCGTCTGAACGAAACCCTGTTCGAGCAATTTGGCAAGGCTGCAGAAATGCAGATGAACGCCTTCCGACGTTATGCCGATGTCACCATGGAGCAGGCTAAAAAGGTGTCTGAGGTCCGTGATCTGGAGAGCCTGAAAAGCCTGACTGGCGACCAGGCGGAGACCCTGAAATCACTGAGCGAGCAGTTCACCGCAGACTGGAAAGCCTGGCAGGACTACTTCAACGAAAGCAGGGAGCAGATTCAGAAGGTGTTCGAGAAAGCACCCGAGGCATCGGCCAAGCCCGGCCCGAAAACCGCCAAATAAGGGATAGTTATGTTCGGTCTGGATACGCTCGGGAAAGCCGTAGGTCAGCTCGTCAACGGCTTCGAAACCAACGTCCGCCAGGGACAGCAGCAACTGGAGAAAGCATTGGGAGATGCTGGCGTCCTGGATGCGGCAACGCTCTCCACGATAACGGAAATGTCCGATGCCTACCGCACAATGGCCGAGGACCTGCTCCTGCACCCGCTCCGGTTTGCAGGAGCGGAACTGGATCTGGCCCGCAAACATGCCGCGCTGGGGTACTACACCCTTGCACGGCTCGTGGGCAAGCATAAGAAGCCCGTTGTCGAACCAGAGGCCGACGACCGACGCTTCCAGGCCGAGGAGTGGCACAAGCATCTGCCTTTTGATGTGCTCCACCAGGCCTATCTGATCAACTCACAGGCCTTTCTGAACTGGGCGGCCGGCATGGAAGGGATTCCCCCGGCAGGACGGGACCAGATGCTGTTCTACGCCCGACACCTGACCAGCGCACTGTCGCCATCGAATTTCCCCGCCACGAATCCGGAAGTGCTCAGGATTACGTGGGAACGCAAAGGGATGAACCTGATCGACGGTGGACGGCAGCTGATCGAAGACCTGCGGCAGAATCCTTCCCTGTTCAATGTTGGGATGACAGATCGCTCTGCCTTTGAGGTAGGACGTAACCTGGCAACTACACCTGGCAAGGTCGTGTTCCAGAACGAACTGATGCAGTTGATCCAGTACTCCCCAACAACAGAGACCGTCAGCAAACGCCCGTTGCTGATTGTTCCGCCATGGATCAACAAGTACTACATCCTGGACCTCACCGCCAGGAACTCCTTTATCCAGTGGTTGGTCAACCAGGGACAGACTGTTTTTATTATTTCCTGGCGAAATCCCGGGCCCTCCCTGCGGGACAAAGGCTGGGAAGACTACATGGAGCTCGGGCCACTGGCGGCCATGGATGCGGTTACCAAAGCCACCGGCGAAGATCAGATGAATCTGATCGGCTATTGCATCGGTGGCACCCTGCTGGGCTCAACATTGGCCTGGCTCAAGAAAAAAGGCCGTAATCCGGTAGCCAGTGCTACCTATCTGACGACACTTCTGGACTTCTCGGACCCTGGCGGAATCGG
>NZ_DDOI01000059.1:53871-54601 GCF_002341575.1 Marinobacter sp. UBA2498
CCTGGCGGAATCGGTGTCTTCATTAACGACCACTCGATCCGGGGTATTGAGAAAATGCTGGAGCGCAAGGGCTACCTGGACGGCCGCGCTATGGCGTTCACGTTTAACCTGTTGAGAGAAAACGAGCTGTTCTGGTCGTTCTGGACCAATAACTACCTTAAAGGCCAGAAGCCCGCGGCTTTTGACCTGCTCTACTGGAACACCGATGGCACCAACCTGCCAGCGCGAATGCACAGTTACTATCTGCGACAGATGTACCTGAATAATCGTCTGGTGAAGCCAGATTCCCTGAATCTGCTCGGCGAGTCCATCAACCTGTCCGAAATCGATGTACCCTCTTTTTTCCTTTCCGCCAGACAGGATCACATCGCCAAATGGAAAACCACCTACAAAGGGGCGCTGGCCCACGGCGGTGATGTCCGCTTTGTGCTCTCCGGCTCCGGCCATATCGCTGGCGTGATCAACCCGCCCTACAAGGAAAAGTACGGCTACTGGACCAATGACACCCTGGTGCCGGATGCAGACGCCTGGTTCGAGAAGTCCGAACACCATCCGGGATCCTGGTGGCCTCACTGGCTCGAGTGGATTGCCCGTTTCTCAGACGGCGACGTGCCGGCTCGCATCCCCGGCGAAGGGAAACTTCCTGCGATTGAGGACGCACCCGGCAGCTACGTCAAAGTCAAAGCTGCGGAGGCCGTGAAGCAGTAGACCTCTGCGTGGCCCGCATTCC
>NZ_DDOI01000059.1:54677-57461 GCF_002341575.1 Marinobacter sp. UBA2498
GCAGTAGAGCTCTGCGTGGCCCGCATTCCTGCGGGCCAACGTATCTCGCCCCGCTTCCGCCGTTGTGGCACTATGGCCCGCTTGATGAACGGCGGAGAACCTCCCGATGTTTTATACCACCCTCGCGGCGATCGTGGTCGCCATGATCCTGTTTGCCTGGCTCGGACTGAGAGCCCGTCTCGCCGACGGCGGACTGGATGACTATGTAACGGCAAGAAACAGTCAGGGAGCCAGGGCCCTCGGACTGTCTTTCCTCGCTTCCGGCATGGGCGGCTGGATACTGTTTGCCCCGCCTGAGGTTGGCGCACTGGTCGGCCCTCTGGCTCTGGCTGGCTATGCCCTGGGCGCCGCCTTGCCGTTTATCGTGTTCGCTTTCTGTGGCCCCGCTATTCGCCGCTTCCTTCCGGAAGGACGCAGCATCGGCGAATTCGCCAACGCCTGTTATGGCAATGGCGTACGCCGCTACGTTTCGACGATCTCGGTGCTCTACATGCTTTGCTTTCTCACCGCGGAGCTTACTGCCATTGGTGCCATAACGTCGCTGCTTTCCGGTATTGATGGCGGCATTGTGGTCATTGGCGTTGCCATAACCACGCTGGTATACACCGCTGTCGGTGGTCTCAGGGCCAGCATCGTTACCGACCAATGGCAGGCGCTGTTGCTGATCGGCTTGCTGGCTATCGTCAGTTTTGTTGCCGTAGGCAAGCTTCCGGACGCAGCACCCGCAGCGCTACCGGATATCCCCGCGCCGGCGGCCCTGAGCGTGGCGCTGACCCTGGTGATTGCCGTCACCGCCGCCAACCTGTTCCACCAGGGATACTGGCAGCGTTTATGGTCGGCTCGTGATACGGACGCCCTGAGCCGCGGCGCGTTGCTGGGCGGCGTGGTCACCATCGCCGTTGTCGCCGTGGTTGGCGGGCTGGGAATACTGGCGGCCATGAGCGGCGCCGACCTTGGCAGCCCGCCGATTCCGTTTTTTGCCTTGCTTGCTGATGCGCCGGCCTGGCTCGCTTTACCGGCCCTGATCCTGGCCATCACACTCGTGGCATCCTCGGTGGATACCCTGCAGAACGCACTTGCGTCGCTGGCGGTTACCGAAAAACAGGGGTTGTCCATTGTCAGTGCCCGATGGTTTACCGTGCTGCTGATGATTCCTGTGGTTCTGGTGGCACTTCAGGGGATTTCCGTGCTGCGGCTATTTTTGATCGCAGACCTGCTTTGCGCCACGGCGGTTCTGCCTGTACTGATGGGGCTCTGGGGAAAAATGACCACGAGGGCGGCGATCCTGGGCTGTCTGGCGGGACTTTTCGGCGCGATTCTGCCCGGATGGATTACCGGTGGCAGCCTGATGGCCGGATTGGAAGCTGCCAGCTTCCCCGGCAGCATTCCCACCCTGATGCCTTTCGTTGGTGCCCTGGTAGGCTCCGGACTGGTCAGTGTCGTGATCGCGACCACAACCCGGAAACGCTAAGCGGCATCCTTGCTGTCCAGCGCCCTAGCTGGACAGCAATTCGATCGGATAACGGATCTTGGTTTGATCAACGCCCGGTCGGGCCCCGAAATCCACCAACCTCAGACGATTGCAGATCTTGCTCTCCAGCGCCGGCTCATTGAGTGTAGATTCCACCACCGAACAACTCGATACTGCACCGTTCGGCTCAATGACCAACTCTGGGGTAATACTTCCCTGCAGCGACGGTTTGCGCCGAAGCTCCCGGTTGTAGATGCTGTAGATCGCGGATTTGTTGGCATCCATGGTCCGGCGCAACTCTTCCTTGCTCCGGGTTCTGGCCGCAGTTTCCTGCTGTTCCTTGCGTGTCGCCTCTTTCACCGCAGCAACTCTCTCTGCTTCGGCAACTTCCGCGCGCTGACGCTCGGCCAGGGCGACCTGACCGGCCTCCCGGTTGAGCGCTTCCTCGTTCACCCCACTGCTCTTCGCGCTCGCGGTCGCGCGCGAGGCCAAAGTATCACCGGTTTTGCGGGCAATAGGTTCCGCTGTATTGGCAACCGGGCCATCCAGCTTGACCGACTCCGCCAGCGAACTGAGTTTCTTCAGTTCGTTCCCCATTGCGAGAATACCGGTATTCTTTGCCTTCTCCCTCGCCTTGGCGACCTCTTCAGGCTTGGGTTCTGGCTTGGGCTCCGGTTTTTCGGCTACCTGAGGCTCCGGCTCGGGTTCCGGCATCACCGGTTCAGGAACCGGCTCCGGCTTGGGCTCTGGTTTGGCCTGTTCCACCGGCTTTTCCTCAGGCTTCGGCGGTTCGGGCTCCGGCTCGGGCATCACCGGTTTTGGGGGCTCCTTTTTCTCGATGATCAGCTTGGCCAGCTGAGGCGGCAGAGCTTCCTGTTCCTGCCTGTCACGTTCTGGCAGCTCTACCCAGCTGACATAACCTGCAATTGCAAGGAACAATGGCATCACAAAAACAGCGGCAGCCAACAACCGCTTACGTTCACCACGCTCCTGATTCCAGGGCAATCCGTACCGATAATCCATCATGGTCAGGCTCCCTGTTCCGCACGCTGATTAACCGCCAGGGAAATACTGGCGTAACCGGCGTCCACACAGGTGGACATGATTTTTTTCAGCAGCTCGTAGGGCAGTTCGCGGTCTGCGAGAATGGTAATGGGTCGACCCGCATCCGGGGCAGGTGCCGACGAGCGACTGGCCTGATAGTCCAGTTCCTGCTTCAGGGCAGGCTCCACCTGTCCGTCAAACGTCTGGAAGGCGTCGCGTTTCACTACCAGCCGACCGTTCACCAGGATATCCCGGTCCGTGACGGTCAG
>NZ_DDOI01000059.1:57554-62315 GCF_002341575.1 Marinobacter sp. UBA2498
GTCCGTGACGGTCAGGGCCAGGACGTCACCAGGGGGTTGCTGAGCGGTGGAATCCGGCAGTTTGATAGTGTTGTTCTGGTTCAATACCTGTACGTCGGAGGAGGAGTTCACCATCAGGAAGAACACCAGGATGGTGAAGATATCCATCAACGAAACCAGGTTCATCTTTCCCTGGCTTTTATTGCGCCGGTAATGGCGTTTCTGGCGGCGGGCCTTGGCAGATTCTTTCATGAACTCACCTCCGCGGATCCCGAAGGCTGTGCGGGCGCATCGCCGAGAGAGATCTCGGGGAACAGCTCCGCTTCAACCACACTACCAGCCACAACCGCCTCGTATGAGCGCACCGTGTCCATCACCGAGACAAGAGACTGATAGGACGTCTGCCGGGACGGCATAATAATCACATCCTTCTTGTCCGGCACACGGCTCTTGATTTCCTTCATGACATCCTTGAGCAGAACGAAATCATACTCGCCCTCGCGCTGGGGGATGTTCTTGATCACGCCGCCCTGGTTATCCGCAACGACCAGGCGATCCTCATAGATCACCACCTGGATCTGCAGCTCTTCCGCCTGCTCGCCCGACAGGCTCTCACCGGTCGGGAAGTTGAGTTCCAGAACGCTGGTGTGGGCGAACACCATATTCAGCAGCAGTACCGGCACCAGCACAATCATGAGATTCATGAAGGGCGTGATGTCGAGATCGGCCTCACTTTGTAGGCGACGATGTTTCCGTCTCATGGCCTGACATCCTTCTGGCTGGTTATCAGGCCGGGCTACCGGCCGGAGTCGCTACCTGTGCCGGCGCAGCGGCATTCTGTCCCTGTGGTTGAGCGGCGGTCTTACTGCCGGAACCATCGCTGAGGAGGTTCAGGACCTTGATGCCCGCCATCTCAAAGCTGTCGACGATCTCATTGGTCTTGGTCTGCAGCAGTGAGTGGATCAGCAGCATGGGAATTGCAGACATAAGGCCGAAGGCGGTGGTGTTCATGGCAACCGAGATACTCTGGGACAGAAGGCTCGCCTTCTGGGCCGGATCCGCTGCAGCTACCGCCGTAAACGCTGCAATCAACCCGATAATCGTACCCAGCAGGCCAAGCAGCGTGGCAATGTTGGCCAGCGTTGCCAGATACTGGGTGCGCTTTTCCAAACGCGGCATCACATCCAGCAACCCCTCTTCCATCGCGTATTCGATCTCTTCACGACCCTGGCGGCGGGCCAGGCGCTGAAGGCCGAAGCCGATCATGGTCGACATGGCACTGCCGGATTCCTGGGTGTAGTTCAGGGCGCCCTTCAGGTCACGCTTGGCGATCATCTGATGCAGGCGGTTGAAGTCCCGACGGTTGGTCAGTTTCTGGGCGGAAAGGTAAACGTAACGTTCAATGGCAACAATGAGTCCGACAATCAGCACAACTGCAATCGGAAACATAAAAAAGCCACCTTCCTGGAAGAAGCGAACGGCGGTATCGATCATTTTCTGGGCACTCCATGGTCCGGTTTTCAGATCAGTCTAAGCGCGTCACTCCCCTGCAAGGGTAAGTTCGCGAAAGTCTGTGTGAGGGTTTGTTTAATCTTGCGCAGGAACACACTCATGGCGTGACAGGCATCACACTCTACTGCCCTGTGCTGGCCTGGGTCTGTTTGATAAACGCTTCGTGGTACTTGATAAAACGCTGGAACTCATAGCGTTCCAATGGCCGGAGACCCTGATCAACCATCAGGCGTTCTTCTGGCGCACGCAACTCGTCCACTTCCGGTGGCTGCCAGGGCACCAGATACATCACCGTAGGCACTTCCTGATCGCCACGGATTCGCGTGCCCTCAATGGTAACCACACCCGGGGCGTCCTGGGCGAAGACCATCGGCGCCGTGGGCACCAGCGCGGAAACTGCCAGAGCGATTAGCGCGAGACGTTTCATATCACATAGTCCACATCAGATTCTGTTTTTGGCATCGAAGATCCAGTCTTCCAGTCTGGGGTGCGGCTCACTGGCCGCGGACTGATAACGCTCATAAAGGTCAACCGCCTCGGCAGGTTTACCCAGGTAGATGTCAAGCAGGAAGGCCAGATTAAGGATCGCAGGCGCGTAATTCGGATCAACAGACAGTGCCGCGCGATAATACCCTTCTGCTTCGTCGAATTCTCCGGCGTTCCGGGCAATTACTCCCAGATGATTCAGCGCCTGGACATGTTCAGGATTCACCGTCAGCGTGCGTTCAAACCAACTTTTCGCGGTCTCGGTATCCTCTTCCTGGAACGCAATAATGCCAAGGTTGGCCATGGGGCCGGCTTTTCCGGGGTAGTCGCTCGCCAGTTGCTCGAATCGGGTTTTGGCCTCGGCAAGATTTCCCTCCTCCATGGCACTCACAGCCTTGGCGAATGA
Source organism: Marinobacter sp. UBA2498 (assembly GCF_002341575.1). Lineage (NCBI taxonomy): Bacteria > Pseudomonadati > Pseudomonadota > Gammaproteobacteria > Pseudomonadales > Marinobacteraceae > Marinobacter > Marinobacter sp. UBA2498. The sequence goes on from NZ_DDOI01000059.1 coordinate 59,938, forward strand.
CGCTTCCAGTGCAGCCTGCTCAACTTCTGCCTCAGACTCCGGCGGCGCCGGCGCCGTTACACACCCCGAAAGCGAAAACATCACGAAAAGACAGAGTCCGCAGGCCTTAATCGAGCTCATAGACAACCCCCTGGGTAACTTCTTCTTTCCGATAACGTCCGGGCAACAGGGCTTTCAAGGCCTCGTAACTGCGCTTGACCCATTCATCGAAAATGCCCTCCCGGGCCCGCCGGATATTCTGCTCGTGGATATCGATGGCGTTGTCCTCAAACGGGTAGGCCTGCTCTTCCAGGAGAAGCTCGTACTGAGCCAGTTCAAGCTCGCTCAATCCGGTGGGCCGCTCCGAGTCCATGAGATCGGCACCGAGGCGTGCATAGATGTGGGCGATCTGGTAACCGGCCTCGGTTGCAAATGATGAAAGGCCATAGCTAGCCGTCTTTTTGTAGGCGTTGACCGCTCGTTCAAGCGCATCGGTCTTCGCTGTCATGCTTTGATTGAGTGGCAGAGTCAGCCTGATGCCGTCATACCGGGCAAGGGCGTCGCGGGCGAGGATTGCAGAGGCTGACGCCGCAAGGTACCGCATGCGATCGTCCGCGGCGTCCGGGTCCCGGTCCACCGTTTCCATCTGCTTTCGCAACCAGTAATCCCTGCTTTCGGCATCCCCGTCTTCCTGATAGAGCTCAGCCAGCCGATTGGCCGCTTCCATGTAGACGTCCGTCGGCTCGGGGTGGCTGTTAGCGTAATTTCGCCAGGTATCAATCGCCTTCTCCTGGTTGCCGGCCTGATCGTACAGTTCTGCTGCAATCAACAGGTTTTCCCTTCGCTCTTCCGGCGTCTTGGCGAGGGAGACCATTTGCTGGAGTTCGTCGGCGGCTCGCTCCCACTGCTCCGTTTCACGGTAGGCCAACGCCAGTTTTGCAGGGACTGTGTCAATCAGCTCGTGATTGGGGAAAGACCGCCTGAAACTGGTCAGCACACCGATGGCCTGCTCCCAGAGATTGGCGGTGATAAGAAGTGAGGCAGCATCGTATTCGGCGTTTGCCCGCAGAGCGGATTCTGGAACGGCCGTGCCGACTCGCAGGAATTCGCTCACCGCAGCCTCCACATTTCCGGCATCAGCTAACTGCTCCGCCTGTCGATAGACCGCGGCTGCCAGATTTTCACGAACGCCGCTTCTGCGTTCATCGTCTTCGGCCATTGTTGCCAGGGCGTCACGATAAGCCTGTTCCGCCTCGGCGTATCGGGCCAGTTCGGAGAGGCTGTGCCCGGATAACAGCAAAGCTTCCGTCGTCAATTCATCCGGGGGCGTGGGTTGCCAGGTAACAAGTCGGGCCGCCATATTGACGGTCTCTTCCCAGTTGTTCAGGTCAAATTCACGCTGCAGCGCAATGTAATACACCGCCGGCGCCCGGGCGTCGCCGGGAAACGCATTTGCGAACCGCAGCCGGTTCAGTTGTTGCAGCTCCTGATAGGCCATCCGCTCCGATACCGGTTCACTCTCCCAGGTTTGCGAGTACTCCCGGAATGCCAGCACCGATGCATACCCGGCTTCAGCTGCCCGATCGGCTACTGTGTCTTCCGGATAGTCATAGGCCACGCGTTCGAAAGCTGCGATTGCTGCCGGCCAGTCTTCCAGCTCCAGGTAAGTCTCACCCAGAAGGAACAGCCGCTCCGGTGTACGGGGGTGGTCCGGGAAGGTAGCCGCAAATTCGGCGTAATAACTGGCGGCTTTGCGGTAATGATCGTCCGCCTGCTGATCATCCTCCGCCTCCCCTGCCAGCAGGTACTGGCGGTCCGCCAGTTCCGGCAACAGTTGTTCCAGTTGTTGCTCGATAAAGCCAATTGCATCGGGGCCAGCTGACTGCCAGTAATCGCTGTAGATTCCGTAAAGGCTGACAAAGCCGGCCTTTCGTTCAGGGATCGTACGGGTGAAACCGGCCAGCTCAAGGGTATCAATGATCCGGATGTGGTAGCGCGGCGCCCAGGGACTCTCCGGATGGTCTTCTATGTAGGCTTCGAAGACATCGATGGCATCACTGTATTGCTCTCTCTCGAGCAAGAGCTCGCTGTAGCGGTCGTAGACCAGGATTTCGTAGGGGCGACCACCCGTTTGGCGGAAAAGCGCCTGGAGGGTTTCCGCTCCGTCAAGGTACGACAGGGACAGCCCTACCACCCTGAACAGATCTTCGATCAGTGTCTGGCTTCGCTGATCCACGTCCGCCACCGGCCTGCCCTCGGGCATGACAAGATCAAGCACTTCAACGTAACTGAAGAGCGCTTCCTGGTATTGCGCCTGTTTGAAAAGACTCCAGCCCTTCATGTAATGCGCGTTCACGAGGAACGAGGGATCGGCCATGCGTTCCTGGCTCGCGAGGGTA